>WFQS01000152.1 GCA_015486915.1 Desulfobacteraceae bacterium | reverse complement strand
TTATAAGTTGAACGAGATTGCTTGTCTTCCGGCCCATCTACTTCGTTGCATCAAAGGCCGAATACGTTTAGTATGCAACCTTTAATGCGCCTTGTACATGGGCCGGAATTCTGCGCTATTTCTGTTCAACTTATTTCATCTCCGATCCTTAATAATTCATACCATTTTTAAATTTCCGATGCGGATGGATTATTTTTTTTAAAAACCGGTTCTGCAATTCTTCATCATTAACAGGTTATCATATGATCAAATCAAAAAAGGTTAGTAAAATCCTCTGCCCTTAAAGGTCTGGAAAAAATTGACAGGCAGGGGCTATCAGGCAGCCCGCCTAAAAAAACAGCCCCTGGAATCTCTTTTTTATTACCAGATACACCCTGGGGTTTCCCGTGTGATGTATTTGAGGCAAACCAGTCAGAAAGTGCAGCTACCTGAATGGTCATCGCTTTATTTACACTGTTTTCATTAAACCATGCCAGCATAATTCCAGACAACCGGGATCTTTCATCAAGGGTTTTATAATCATACTGCCATTCCATTCCTGAATCTTTAACCCTGGCAAGCTCGCGGGAAACAACCCTGGCCATCCTTGTTTCAAATTCTCTGAAATTTTCATACCGGGAGGCTGTAATATCCTCGAATGTCCTGAAAATTGTCTCAAAACCTGAAAGAATGTAATTCCATCTTTTTTCCCAGTCTTTTACAAAAACTTTCGCCATTATTATAAGGGGATAAACTCTCCCCATGTTATCACTGCTGTCCCTTATGACACCGAAAATCAGCTCGCCTTTTTTTATTCCCCTGACCCAGAATCGAAAAGCATGTATACTGCTGTTATCATGAGTCTTTTTTAAACCTGTTCCTTTTTCAACCCAGCTTGCAAGGGCAGAGGCCATTGGAAAATCCATATTCAAACTGAAATAATCGTTAAAGGCAGGGTGCTTTCCATGGGCTGCCACCTGAATTTTTTTTTTATTTTTTCCTATTCCCAGCATTTAACGATCTCCATGGGTGTTTTACCCGTAGTTCTGCTTAATAAACCTACAACAGATCTTTTCCCTTTAAATTTATATTTTACTTTAATAAATTTGACTCCCATTTGATTCAAATCATCTTCATGATCTGGAAAATCAGAAGGCGTGAACCTGTGTTCCCCGTTGGGAAAAGCTTTTAAAAATTTTGGGAAAGCAAGTGAACCCTGATATTTTTTTGTCAAAACAAGATTTGCAATCTTAATTTTAAAAATTATTTCACAATCTTTCCCGGGAGACCATGTAAAAACAGTTCTCACCGGATAGTTAAGATTCTCAAGCGTTGTTGTACCTTCTGAACATACCATTTCAAGCAGGGTGGCATGTGGCTGGAACCTGGCGCCATCATTGGCGCCTGTGGGATAACCGCTTATTTTTACATTGTAGCTTTTCTTTGAAGGCCTTGAGGCTGTTGTAACCCCCCTTGTGAGAAATTTGAAAAAATACGGATTGAATGCCATTCCTTTCTTATTCACTCTAACAGGATAAAATCCTTTTTTCAGGCCTCTTTTAATAAAAGGTTTACCAGGTCCTTTTAAAAACTTCGTTACAAACCCGTCAGGGCCGAGCAGAAGAGAGTTGAGTTTCTGCTTGTCCGAAACCTCCTTAATTTCCATCAATACACTGTTTTCCCATTTTTTCTGAAGTTCGCATGCTGCCTGTTTCAAAGCGTATTCCTGGTAGAAATCCAATGGGCCTCTTAAAATCTTCCAGATAACAGATGTCCTGTTTCCTGAATATATGAGCAAAGCTCTTAATTTTTTTATTGCACGGTCAGCAATAAAAAACGGTATTGTACTTGTGGCCGGGTCTTCCGTATAAATCGACCCTGCAAAATCAAATGCTGCTCTGTTGGAGGAAACAGAAGGCACGAGCTGTGCCAGGGCATCACGATATGTCATAAAAATTCTGCCGGCCTTCATCATCGCTTCAGCATTTAGGTTATTACCAATTACATCAGAAGCCCTTGAACTACTTGTAAATGTTGATTTAACCCTTGATGCCGCCTGCCCTATAACACCGCTTGAAGCTATCTTCCGGGCTTTAATTGCTGCTGCCTGACCATACAGGCGATTAATATCACGCAGTAAATTTGCCCAGTCCGGCATCTCTTTCTGATCATAAAAAGGTTTTAATTCTTTAAACATCGTATCAAGCAGAGAAAAATATGGCCCCTTTTCATGCCAGGCAAGATCAGACATGTTCTGCCATTGCTCCCTTGTTGATAAATAATTTTTTCCCTTGGGAAAATCAGCTGCAAAATCAAGCCATTGTGCAAGATAGGCCTTTTTATACCATTTATGGAAATCACGTTTCTGCCCTGCCAGTATCAAGGGATCAGTCAAAGCTGTTTCGATTTTTGTAACAAACCCGTCAATCTTTGCTTTTCCCTTAATTGTAAATCCAGGTGCAACATACTGATGTTCAGTTTTCTCCGTTGAATTTCCCCAGAAATCAGTTAATGTATAGGCTTTTAACGCTGGATCGGAATTTGCCCAGGAAACAAGCCAGTTCAGGTTGGCGCCTTTAATGGAAAGGATATGGGCAAGCCACTGCTGGAGATTATTCATCCTCTGGTTAATGGTTTGAGAGTCATCCTGCCACAGGAGATAATAAAGATAAAGATTATTGATTTTTAATAAAACATCCCCTGCGATATCATTTTCCGCCCCTATGTCAACGGTGTTGAAATTCGGTTGTTCCATTTTAACAAGATCGTCAACAGGGTGTTTTAAAATCCTCGCCTTCATTAAATCAATTCTTTTAACAAGATGATCCACATATTTTATTTCAAGGTCAACGGGAGTCGCTGAGTTAAAAGAGACCATCTGGTCGGCCATTTTTTTATCAAAGGGATCTATCAATCTTTTTTCCATGAGTCTGCAGTATTTCTTCTTGAGTTCAGACTCAACTTTAATACTTTTATCAAGGCCCAGCCTCGGTATCCACCAGTTGTTATTGCTCTTTTCAACATTTTCTATGGCAGATCTGAATTTTTCCATCGTGGAAATATCTGGAATCAGCTGGCCCTTAAGAATCTCATGGCCTGAAAATTGAACAGAGGCTGTTTTTATCGTATTAAGATTTTTTACAAAAGAAAAGCTCATCACACCGCATAAAGCAATGATAATAGCCGTCCAGGCTGCAAATCCGATATTTCTTGTTAATTTCCTCCAGGCTGCCCCCCTCTCGGTCACCTTGAAAAGTCCACGGTCAGAAGGAAGAAGACGTGAAAAAAAATCGTGCAAAAAAAGTCCCCTGCTGGTACCCGGCAGAACCTCTTTTTCACCAATCAGTCCGAGATCCTTCATAAAATGAGAAAACGGCGTTCCTTCCTGACGACCGCTGCTGAAATATATTCCCCGGAAAAAAGGTGTTTCCTGATACGGATTTTCCTGAAAAGTTCCCTTGACAAATGCTTTAAGCCCCTGTTTGATTTTTTCAAGTTCACTGGGAAAAAGAATAAGTCCCGGACTGATTTTCTTATAGTCAAGTTTCTGCAGAACAAGTAATCTTATATCACGGATCCTGTCTCCCATGGTTTTAAAACAATCGGAAACAAGTTCCATTGGATTTTTTTCAAGATTATGGTTAACAATTCCCATGGTCTGCCCTAAAACTTCGTCACTGAAACAATCGGAAAATTCAGTCATGCCCTGGATAAGATCACATTTAGTCACCATAACATAAACGGGAAATTTTGCATCAAGAACCCGCATGAGTTCATCTAATCTTTTTCTTATATCTTTTCCGTAATTTTCAAGCCCTTCGTTATCCATATTATTTAATGAATCAGCAGATACCGTTACAATAAGCCCGTTAAGCGGTTCTTTTTTTCTGTATTTTGCAAGCAGCCCTAAAAAATTCTGCCATTCATCCCTGTCCTTGTCCTCATCCACCGGAACTGCATAACGCCCTGCAGTATCAATTAAAATTGCCTGTTCAAAAAACCACCAGTCGCAGTTTCTTGTACCTGAAATACCCGATACACTTGTCACCTCGGCAAAGGAAGATGAGAGTTTTGCACTCTTAATGGCCGTTGTTTTTCCGGTTCCGCTCTTTCCGATAATCATATACCATGGAAGGACATACAGAGGATTACCCTGGCTTTTCAAATGAGATTTTTTCAGGGAAGTCATTGCATCTTTCCATTTTGCCTGCATTTCACGGGCGACTTCCCTGCCTTTTTGATCGGCGGACTTCAGCGAAGCGCTGTCCTGCTCAATGATCTGATTTACAAATCTTTGCTCCCTTCTCCTTAAAAACAGTTTACGCAGAAAAAGTACGCCGAGAAAAATTCCAATTATTCCGGCCGCAATGAAAAAACATACCCATAAAGGCCATTTAGCGAGAACAACTCCTGCAAAAACAGCTATTCCGATAAAAGCTAAAAAAGCGATGATCATGAAAATTTTAAATATAATGATAAACCATTTTTTCATTTATGGTATCCTGCCTATTAAAGTGTTTCCGATATTATTTAAAACAAATCTGTAAATTAAAAACATCACTCCATACAATCCAACTGGCAAAAGAAAGGCCATTAGCGTAAATATTGAAAATTTTTTCCCTGTGGCTGAAGATGAAGAGTCATGATCAATAACATAGGACTCGGGAAAAAGTTTTAATTGATCCATGGCGGGCAGGTCCATGGAACTTCCTGTTAACAGTTTTAAATTTGATATTTTCAGCTGATCAAGCAGTATATCGTCCCCCTGGTTACAGTATTGCCCTGTAAAACCAAGGGCAAGGCAGATATAATAAATTTCCCTTACATGATTTTGATGGGAACCAATGGTGTTGAGTTTCCGGAAAAAAAGTTCTCCTGCATCGGAAGTTTGAAAATATTTGAGCTGAAGCTGCTCCCCCTGCCATTGATTTTTCCCCTCCCATGAACCTCCCATAATTGTCTCGTCAACCCAGGCGAAAACAGCAAATCTTGCAAGATCAAAATCTTGTCTTGCCACCCCGCTTTTTTCAAACAGAAACTCACTGTCCCTGTTCAGTCTGTCCATATCGGAACTTGCCTGGTCAAATGATATCTGTTTTAAACCATTATTTTTCTGGAGCAGGATCGTATAGGTTATAATATCTGTAAAGCAGTCTGAAAGTCTCATTCTCTAATGCCTCCTCACAACCATGAGTTCAACCTTGAAATCATCGGGCGCCCTGTCCCAGTACAGTGCTAAATTATTACCGTTCTTTACATGATCCCACTGTTTTCCATGGTGATCAATCTGAAAATAAATTGAGCCTGTTCTGCGGGGCAGTTCCTGGGGCGGTATCTATAAAAAATTAAGTGTCACCCCGGGAAGAGACTGTGCAATAAGAATTGGCAGAGACTCTCTTGAACTG
>WFQS01000151.1 GCA_015486915.1 Desulfobacteraceae bacterium | reverse complement strand
CTGCAAGGTATGCATCTTTCAAATAGGGGGGTAAAGGTAGGGAATCTGCAGCATCTTCACCAAACAAAATAACTTTTACAGGCTTAAGATAAGGTTCACCAGTTGAGGCATCAATACTCTTTTCAAGAAATTCTCTTGTCCTTCTGACAATATGTCTGATGAATGGATTATGCTTTTGGCAAAAACCTGGAATCATGCTTTTCAGTCTGGTAATTTCAGTGGGTTTCAGATAATCCAGGCTGTCCCCCTCAGCAACAAAGTCACGGTTCTCAAGCCCTAATTTTCTTCTGAGATTCTTAAATTCCTTTCCTTCCAATGATGGCGGCATTGGATTTCTCATCCATCTCCATGCTTCACCCAGTTCATCTGGGATTGCAGATTCTCCTGTTACCATGGGTATTGCCCTTGCAGGCTTCTGCCATTCAGACCATTCAGTGCCTAAAACCATATCATTGCCCTGTGCCAGAACCTTTAAGAGATCCCATGCTTCGATCAAGTGAATCTGAACCGGTGTTGCTGTTGCCAGCAGCATACTTTTTGTTCTCGGGCTTATTTCCCGCATAAACCGCATCAGATTATTTGGATCAGCCTGTTCATACATACTCTGATCATTTATTTTTTTTCTCCTTGCCCTGTGAGCCTCATCAAGGATAATACATTCATAGGTTAATGTTTTTAAATGCTCTGTGATTTCAGATCCTGACGTTATCAATCCCTGTGAAATAATACCGATTCTGCGGGGACATTTTTTGACAGATTCAATGCTTTTTGAAGGATGCACAATGGATTGTTCATCTACCCAGTCTCTGCCATTCCATATGGCAGATGGAATACCCAGCAGATTATTCAATTCATCCTGCCATTGGAAAAGAAGTGTTTTTGGTGCTATCACCAGAACCGGTTTGCTGCCGCAAAGCGCCATCAGCATTGCACTTAAGGCAAGTTGAACTGTTTTGCCCAGGCCCACCTGATCTGCCAGAATAAAACGGGCACCTTCGTTTAAATGCGCATCATAGGCAAGCTTTATAAAATATTTCTGATGAGGCCAAAGTCCATACTCTTTTCGATATACAGGAGTTTCAACAATACCAGAAGCAGGGTCTTGTTCAGGATCTTGTTTCCAGTCATCTACAGCAATTTTACTCCTGTGTGAAAGGCGTTTGATATCTTTTATAACAAAGTCACTCAAAGGTATTGCCATATGATGAAACCATAAAGCATCAAACTCATCCTGAACCCATTTTACGGCCTCTTTTGAATCATCTTCCCAAACCAGTTCATAGTTTAATTCCCATGCGGAAAGACTTTCATTGACACTTCCCATAAAAGAGGTCTGGCCGCCACTGTTGTATGTAATTACACCAGCTTTTCCATGCACCAGCCCAAATATTTCATCAGGAAGAACACGGATTTCAAGTTTTCCTGCTGCAATGAATTCATATAATCTTTGAAACCTTGTTTTTGATAATTCACCCAACTTCTCGGGCCTGCTTCTGCACCATGATTTTCTAAGGGCAAGCTGGGCAGCTTTG
This sequence comes from Desulfobacteraceae bacterium, assembly GCA_015486915.1. The sequence continues at coordinate 2,610 of WFQS01000151.1, read as the reverse complement.
GCAGTTTTGGCATCTCCGGGATGGATGTCTGAGTTACAGACCACTCTTACTTTACCATCCATGGCCTCAATTTTTTCACCAGCCACTTCAAGCATGGAGGAGCTGAAATAACCTGCAATACGATCATAACAGACAGCGTCAGATAACTTCTCATTTATAAAAGAAGTACCTAATTTTTTACGCCGGGATGAGAATCGTCTGATCATATTTATACCTTTTTATATGAAACTCCTGCAAAGTACTTTAAGAATCAGAGTTGGCTTCGCGCCTTCGGCCCTATATTTATCAGAATCTATGATTCTTAGAGGCAGTCTGTGAGTCTTCAGATCTGCCTCATGGCAGTTAATAAGAACCTGATAAATATACATGCCAGTTACATAGCAGTTACATAAAAAAATCACAATATATTGTTGTATCATCCTTGTATTGCACAACATATTGGGTGTTTGTCAGCATATTATCTTTTTAATAACTTTCTGGGCACATGCCAGTTACATAAAACTATGCCCAGAAAGGGACATATTTTGTAAGTTTTTTTGATAAATTTTCAGGATTATACAGTTTAATCATTTTTTTCTCAATTGTATCAGCAATAACCCTGGATGCCATTGGATAATTCTTCTTTTCTATGGAAAAGCGCTCCCTTAATGATGTGTTTGTTAAAAAATCATTTGAAACGTATTTCAAGCAGGCATGTTGATAGCATGCCCTGATTCGGTCAAATTTTTCCATATCAGCAAATAATTTATGTGCATATAAAATTGATTTTGTATGATTTGATGTAACAATAAAATCCGGGGCAGGCAGTTGAAACATTTCCACTTGTAAAATGACTTTATCAATTCCACTGCCTCTCTCTTCGCAAATATTAACTCTTCTCATGAAAGAGGCTAATGCTTCATTCCTTGACTGGGGAGGCTCATCAATAAAACGCAGCGTGTCAATTAAAGGCGTTCCGGGATTGGTTATTTCCATCCTGTCAGAAAAAATCTCAATCATGGGGCCTGTACCTCTGATAGTGAAATCCTGATGGATAAGTGCATTAGCCACAAGTTCACGAATAGCAATTTCAGGATACATTTTCACATTTTTTCTCAACGCCTGATCAATAAATTCATTTTCCGGTAAAAGAGTTTTAATAAAAGAAATTACATTTTCAAAGCCTGATCCATACCCCTTAGTCTCTAATTGTTCCCTGACTGTTTCAATGCGGTTCTTACCCTTGTAAACAATCACACGGACAGCTTTTCGACCGATTCTGTCAAACAAATTTATATCCTTTGCAAACATAATCCCGCCAAGATTTGAGATATCATACAGACCACCATCTTTTGCAATGATCATTTTTTCGGAGATCAGCTTTGTTAGAATACCCTCCCGGTTGTCAGGCAGAGGTTGATCAGTTAAATCAAAATAGGCTGGATAATCTAAGAGTTTTAAAACCTGGTCTGATGTTACATCAGATTTTGCCGCCTGCATTTCAAATGGAATATTTTCAAAGAGATTCCACAGCAGGCGTTCTTTTTCAGGAAATTCTTTTAATGCTTTTTTGTAAGTACCTATCCTGATATACTCAACTGCCTTAAAACTGACAGGGCGATGACTTGCACAGGGGATTTCAAATAATACAATGGGTTTTTCATCAAATGTGAATTCATGGATTTTAAAATCAATCCTCGGAGAAAGTTGCATGGCAAGCCAGGATTCAAGTTCCTGGTTCCCTTTTTTTGCCTGTCGGGGTTTAAATTTGGTCCCGGAAATGGCATGTTCAGCATCCTCGATACCCCAGATAATATATCCAAAATGCTTCCCATTAAGAGCAGCTGAATTTGACAATGCAGACAGATATTCTCCAATGGATTGAGGATCAGCAAAATTGCATTTAAATTCAAGCCATTCAGTTTCACCCGGGAGAGCTGCAAACTCCCGAACAAGACTTCTTAAATATTGAATATTCATATTTTAGATTCTGCCTCCATGATCATTTTCAACTGCACCGGCAAGGCGCAGGGCTGCATCAGCATCTTTCTCCCAATGTACCATATGAGGAATATGGGAAGTAGAGGATAAATACTTTAATATTTCCAGGATAAGTTTGCGCTGATTCCAGTAATCATCAACTTCAGCATGGAACCATTTTAACCCTTCCCGTGCATCCTCAGAATGCACAGTCTCATACACGGCAAAGAGGACCTGCCGTGTTAAAGAACCGGAGAATCCCATACCACTTAAATGTGACTTTTTAAATTCTGATCCGGTTTTGAACCGGACTTCATTGGCTTTTGTACTGGCATAAAGGAATGTATAATCTCGAACCCCAAAACCCTTTGCAAGCTCCTGATAAGCTCCTGACCGTGCTTCCATATGTTTTTCAAGTTCAAGGCCTTAGTGTGTCCCGTTTAACGCCCAAATAATCTGCAATTTCATCTACAGAAAGCCATTTATCATCCATAATTAAGCCCTACATATGTAATGCAAATTAATTGATATTGTCCAATCAATCACTATAAAATTATTTAAATCATGAAGCAATGATATATGTCAATACAAATTATGGCGTAAATACTGCTGGTATAACCGCCATGGGGCGGATCTGGATTGGTTCAGGCC
>WFQS01000150.1 GCA_015486915.1 Desulfobacteraceae bacterium | reverse complement strand
GCTCCCCGGTTATCAAAGGATGATATCATTATCATTAATCAGTCAGGCAGGGGAGACAAGGACATTTTCACCATTGCAGATGCCATTGATGATCCTGAATGGAAAAAATTTATAATTGAAAAGGCAAGGGAATATAATGCTTGAATCATATATTAAACAACGCCTTCAGACAAAAGATATTCTTTTAATGACCCATATTGTCATAGGATATCCCTCTTTTAAAGAATCGATGCAGGTTGTTGAACAGATGGTGGATGCCGGTGTGGACATGATGGAACTTCAGATTCCTTTTTCAGAACCCATGGCAGACGGCCCTGTTATTTTAAAGGCAAACCAGGATGCCCTTAAAAAAGGAGCAAGGGTAAACAATTGTTTTAAATTTGCAGAAGACGTAGTGAAAAAATTTAAAATTCCATTTCTTTTCATGAGTTATTACAACATCCTGTTTAAATACGGGGTGGAAAAATTTGCAGGAAAAATGGTAGAAACCGGTTTAAAAGGTGCCATTGTTCCTGATCTTCCTCCCGAGGAGGGTGAAGATTATGCTATCTCCATGGAAAAAAATCATCTTTCACCAATTTATATTATTTCTCCCACAACTTGTGATCAGCGCATGACTTATCTTGCCTCAAAAGGCAGTGGATTTATCTACTGCGTTGCACGAAAGGGCGTTACCGGGGGACAGACTGAATTTTCAGGTGGTCTCGAAGATTATCTCAAAAAGTGCAGAAGGGCTGTAAATCTTCCTCTTGCTGTCGGCTTTGGAGTAAAAAACAGGGCAGATGTAGAATATTTGACTGGGAGAGCAGATATTGCAGTAATAGGCTCTGAAACCATAAGAATTGTGAACAGGGATGGTTCAGGAGCGGTGGGTGAATTTTTGAAAAATTTGAGATAATTGATGGAAAAAATTCTATTTGCTTTGAGATTGCCTTTTCCATAACTGCCATGAGGCAGAGCTGAACTGCGTTACAGCGCCTCGCAACAAATGTAGAAAGCGCATCAGTTACTCTGTTAAAAATGGGCTCTTTCATATAAATATGAGCTGGTTTTAGCTTTCTATGTCCGGTTATTTATAAATGACACCAGATATAGTGACCTTTTTCCATACATTTTTTAAGGAAAAGTCTCTAACGTGGGAAACCCGCAACCCACGCATTACACCTCAATTTTTGTTTGTTTTGACATAAATTCAGGAGTAAGGCACTGAAAGTGTAAAGTACTTTTGCAGGATGCCCCGAATTTTTGCTTTCATTTGTTCCTGACCTATATGTTTTTTATTAAAAAAATTGAAGTGTTATTCACAGGTGGTTTTGGCCGGACACGGGCATATTCCTCAAATTCAGACGGAATGTTTATAACAAGCTGGTCATCAATAAGCCGCCGCAGGCCTTTCTCATAAATTCGGTAGGAGACCTTTGTTCCTTTTGGAACCTTTTCTGCAAGATGTGCAAAAATTTCGTTTTTTGGCCGGGCATCTGCTCCTACCATGATCAGTGACGGGTTTTCTTCAATTGGAATTGAAAAATGATCCCCCTTAATGATCTGAATATGGCGGGAAAATCCAAGGGCATCAATTACCTGAGCGGAAAGATCTGAGTATTCTTCCACTTGTTCTATGCCAAGGCCGTTAATGCCGTATTGCCTGTAAAGGCAGATCAAAGACATGGGCACAGGACCGCTTCCGAGAAACACCACCCTGTCTTTTGGTTTAAGATTTGCGCCCTTATATTCCATGCGGGCAAGTTCAAGATAATTTTTATAATACGGGAACCGCTTAATTTGTTTCCGGGCATCACGGGCGGTTATTATTGACTTTGCATGGGTGATTTCCATTCTGAGCCCGTTGATTCTTTTTAAGATCGCAAGGTGTTTTACAGCCCTGCAAAATTTACTGTCAAAAAGCATTATTTCTGCTGTGCGGTCGTCAACATCTTTTGCAAGCAGATATTGTAATTTTTCAAAACAGGGCGAAAAACTGTCACTGGAGCTATTGAGGAGCTCATCGCGGGTCAGTTTGCAAACGCAATTATAAATATCCATAAATTCTTTTTTGATCAATTTTGGCTGGTATTTATTCATCTGTCAAGCTCCGCAAAAACTGTTGTATTGTTGACCCTTCCAGGGGGCAGGATCTCTTTTGTAATTTTAAATCCTGCAATATCCCCTGGTTGAACCGGTTTATAAAGCACTGCCTTCATTCCGGTATATGTCCTGAAAATAACATGAAACTCTTTTTTGCGAATTTTCAGAATTTTTAAAATGGTTTTAAAAATCAAGTTCTTTGGTTCTGCAAGAGCGGCAACAAGCACCATATCCCAATTCAGATTTTCAAGCAAAAAATGATCGCCATGGATAATATTGATCATATTTCCCAGTTTCAGGCATTGAATCACTTTTTTCGACAATTTAACGGTTTCAGCACAATTGTCAATCCCAATGGCCCTTATGCCATACAGGCGTGCTGCTATAATTAAAGTCATGGGAACAGGGCCGCATCCGATAAAGGCCAGCATGGTATCCGGATTTGCCGGCAGAGCCTTAAATTGTGTTTCAACAAGGATCTTGTAACGCGGATAAAATGGAAATGACTCCAGAGTTTTCCAGGGAGAATCCGATTCAAACAATTGTTTTGCAAGATGTGTCTCATGGATGTTGAAAAATTCGGAATAATAGGTGCGTATCAGCGGCAGTTCACGCTTTATATCAGGTTCATTTAAAATAAGCCCGGCAAGATGAGGCCCCGCATCCATATGTGCAAGGTCATCAATAATCTGATAGAGCCGGTAGAGATCTTCCGGCTCAAGTTCTGCAAGCATTTCACCGGTATATTTTTTTATTTTTCCTGCAAATCCAATTATATGGGGTTTAATTATATTTACGCTGGCATTACAATCCTTGCAGCACCCTGAAAAATCCCGATCCTCAAGCTCGTGTTTATGGCTGAAATTAATATAATGCATGGGAATTCAACGCCTTATAAAAATAATTTTTTAAAATTATAAATTCCACTGATGATTGCTAAGTTACCCTGATTTCATCGATTCCGGTCTGAAAGAACAAATGATCTTAATTTATTATCATTTTTAAGCCATAAAGGCATCCTGTTTTGAAATCCATCAGAAACTATTGCTAAAATTCTTCTGGGAAAAAGTTTTATATATTAAATCTCACACCGCAGGTTATAATGATACCGGGTGAATAGAGCTCTGATTTGGAAATTGATCTGGAAATAGGATATCTTTCATTAAAAATATTTTCCGCATTCATGTAAACGGTAAAGCGTTTAAAAAATTCATGAGATACGGCAAGATCTGCTGTCCAATAATTATCAGTTTTTAAGGAATTTTCATTATTATAATAGATATCAGCGTAATAATTAAACATTGCATATAAATTAACAAAATCGGGATTTTCATACCTGAAACCGATATGAAGCTTATGACGCGGATCATTGGGAAGATAGTTACCCTTTAATTGCGGGTTATTTTCATCTTCATGGATTTTTGAAATATTATAAGTATAGTTCCCGGAAAAGGTAAGATCATTCAGGGCATTCCACTGCAATTCTGTTTCGATCCCGTGCATATGCACCTTGCCGATGTTATTCAACTGATACTCATACCGTGTTTTACCTCCGCCAAAACTGCCGGTGCCAATAAGATTATCACCAATATAATCCCTTGCAAAGGATTGGTAAAAAGTCAATTTCCCGGATAGACTGTCTGATAAAGATCGTTCAATTTCCATGTCATAGGACCATATTTTTTCCGAGTTCAGATCAGGACTGGCTTCACGATAGTAAGTGCCGCCTCCCCTGACATGAACCTTGTAAAGTTCAAAAAGACTTGGGGCGCGAAAACCTTTACCCCCTGACATTTTAAGTGTTGTCATATCATCTAAATGCCAGGCAAGTCCTAATTTGGGTGACAGGCTTCCCTCGGAATTTGTATCGTATTTATTATCATATGCAGATTTTCCAGCACTTGCAACGGTATCCCAGTTTTTTCCATCCAATGTTTCAATCCAGTCATAGCGCAGACCGGTATTTAAGATAAGTTTTTTATTTAACAAAAAAACATCAAAGTTGACAAAAGGTGAAAAAGATCTTTGGGTACCTCTGGCACCGGAATCCCTGATTTCCCCAATATAATCCACATCATAGTCAAGACGCGCTTCTTTATAGGCTGTTCCAAAGGTGATTCTTGTTTTTTTGCTGCCTGTCCAGGTTCCCTGGAAATCACATCCCCATACATTGGTTCCGCCAAAATTTTCTTTATATTTAAGAGATGAATAATTATCTTTGGCGCTGTCCTGATAAGCGGTTTTATCTGCCCGGTTAAGGTATGCCATGGTTTTAAAAATAAAGGAACCGGTTTTATGTGTCATGTTGAGCCAGTACTGGTCAAGCCGCAGATCACTGTGAAAATATTTTCGTCCCTGGCCTGTATCTTGGTTATAATAAAGAGCAGCAAGGCTGAGATTTGTTTGAGGAGAGACATCATAGGTAATTTTACCAAATCCTTTATAAAGGGTGCGATATCTTTTGATGGAGTAGTCCTTTGGGTCTTTTTCCATATAAAAACCGTCACTGTCTTCATAACCTCCTGTAAACAAAACTCCTAATTTTTCTTTTTTTTGACTATGAAACCCATAAATTGCATAGCTATCTCCACTTCCTACTTCACTTCTCAATGATGTTTCACGTTTTTTTGCAGGTTTTCTTGTAATGATATTGATTACTCCGCCAAGTCCCTCAGATCCGTAAAGCGCTGAAGATGGCCCCCGTACAATTTCAATACGCGAAATTGCCTGCCTTGGAATGTTCCCCCATGCAACCCAGGCAATGGCATTATTAAAATTATCATTCTGGGGAACACCGTCCACAAGGACGAGGACTCTGTTTTTTCCAACACCCCGCATGATAAGAGGACTTACAATGCCGTTTGTCTGCTGTCCTGAATGGCGAAAATTATATATGCCGGAAACACTGCGCACTATATCTTCCACCCTTTCAAAGGGAGACGCCATTATTTTGTCTCTGGTGATGACACTTACATCCTGGGGTACATCAAATTCAGGAACTTCAACTCTGTTTGCCGAAATCACAACAGGTGCAAGAACGTGTACATGCTTTGAACCTTCCTGCATGGCAAACACTGTTGCAGAGCAAATCAGACTCAAGACCGGAATTAATTGAATTATTTTCATGCATCTGCTTTTAAAACTTTCTGTCATTTTCAAAATACTCCTTGTTTTTTTCCGGATCAAATTCAGCTCAGACTCACTGCTGTTGAAAAAGATCAGGAAAATTATTTTTATATTCATGTTTTATTTCATCATAAACAGGCTTGCCAACCATGAACGTGTATATCTGATCAGCTTTTTTCCCGGGATCAATATCGGCAAATCCATAAGGATAAAGAATTTTACCAATGGCATAGGCATCGCCAAGTGCTGTACCTATATTTGTCGCATATGAAGTATACGGCAAAAGTGTATATACACGTTTATTGGAAAACGCCTTTAATACATTATAGAATTCAGGTTTTTTACAAAAATCCTCCATAATTAGAGCTGATCCACTGCTGTCAAGAAAAATAATATCAGGGTTGAGTCTTAAGAGGGTCTCCTTATCCATAAAAACATGGGTACCCATGCTGGGCTTTACCTGCCGGGCTACATTTTCTGCGCCAAGCCATTGAAAGGGAATGTAATTTTGTTCCGTACTTTCAATACCATGGGCTCCGCGGTAACTGACACCTCCAACGTATACTCTTTGTTTTTTTTCAGCCTGTATGTTTTTTTTTGCGTTTAAAGCTTTACGGGTCTGAAGATCATTTTTAAGGAATTCAATATAATTTACAACATTGTCAGCACGCTTTTTTCTGTTAAGTATTCTTCCTGAAATACGCAAAGCATCATACACTCTTTCATCAAAGGTAGCATGTTCCCCATAGACCAGAACAACCACAGGGATGCCGAGAATCCGCTGCACCTCATCGGCCAGATCAGCTTCCATATAGGTAATGAAAATCACCTGGGGCATAAGAGCAATGACAGTTTCCATATCAGGTTTTTTATTAACACTTGCAGCACCGCCAGGGCCGCACCGGGGCAGCTTGCAAAGTTCAGGATGTGCAATTATGTACGGTCTGCCGTCCGGTTTTCTCTTTTCCACATCTTCCACACCAACAAGTTTTGACTGAGCCTGAAGATATACGATCAGGCGCAATGCTCCAGGTCCGATACAGACGATACGTTCAGGATCAAAAGGTATTGTCACCTGCCTTGCTGCCATATCGGTAACACTTATTGTCCTGACAGCAGAATCAGCCGATGCAAAAGCGCCGGGTGTGATTAACCATATTAAAACCCAGGCAATTATTAAATAACATATTGAATTACAAGTATTTTTCATCTGTTTTTGCCTATTTGTCATCCTGTTTGATTCTGCATTGCTTAAGGCATGTTCTGCAAAGTTTTTTCCCGTTAACAGTTTCAAGCTTTGTCACCATTGTTGGCTCTTTACATTCATCGCAGGGCTCTGATTGTTCGATCCTGGCCTTTGGCGGCAGCTGCATATGTATTGTTTTTACAGCAAAAAGTTTGTCATCCGGCATTTCCAAAACCTCACAGCTTTTTTGAAAATGCATTTTCCCGAATTGTTTTTTGTCTTTTTCATCTGCATCGCCATTTATTTTCTTGCGCAAAAGTTCAAGATAGATTCCATCCGTGGAAAATGCGCCTGACCGCATGGCCACACGTACACCATGGCCATTTTTACGGCTCAGCATGGTAAAAACCATTTTCCCGTGGTCTTTAAAAATAAGATTGCCCTTGCCAAAGGTACATCCGCTTAATACCTGAACCGCATCTGCCGAACACGCGTCCGATTCAACAATGGCCACAGTTTCTTCATCATTGGCATAAGCTTGTTCAAGCTTGTTCATTGCAAGCTTCACTGCCCTGTATCCTATGGAAAGTCCGGGGCAGATATGCCCGTGGAATTTTACACATCGTTTAAAGTCTTCACTATCCATAATTTTTTGTGCATTCATTAAATCTCTCCTGATAATTTTTATTGTAAACGGTTTATATGAGTTATTATTAATATTTGCCTTGTCCAAATCGGCCTCATGGCGGTTATATGCAAATTCTGGCTTTGCTGTTACGTCAGCTCAAATAAAATCGTGATTTCAATATTTATGGGCTCTTTAAACAGATTCGGCGGCGGTACAGGAAAAGGAGCTGCTTTTTTTACTGCATTCAATGCTGCTTTATTTAATATACTGTGCCTTGTATTTTTTAACAGTTTAAGGTTTGATATCTGACCGTTCTGTTTAATAATAAACTGAATTGTAACCCTTCCTTCAATATGTCTTGATTTTGCAGATGAAGGATATTTTTTACAGGTTTCAATCTTAAGCCTTACCATGTCAAAATAGTCTTTTGATGTCACAAATTCCTCTGATGTTCCCTGGTTCCAGTCCGGATTCCAGTCATAAATCGCAGGCCCTGTATTATCGGAAATTTCAGGAGAACCGATACTTTCAATATTTTCTACAGGGGCATGGGCAATATCCATTCTCACAGGGTCAACTTTAAATAAAGGAATATGGGTTTTCTGGATATCAAGTTTTTTAACATTGCTGACTTCAGGGGTATGATGCCTTATCCTTGGTCTTGGGATATCCCTGTAAAACGGTTTTGAAACATTACGCATTGTAAGCTCAATACAGGTTATGGCATTGGAACGGTAAATTCCTGAAATGTGCATAAACAAAAAGATATGGATAATCAGGGAAATACCTATCATTAGCTGCATAAGCCGGTTTGGGCTTTTATTGTCATGGTGTGTGGTTGCGTGTGTCATGGTTATTTGCCTTGTAAATAATGGCTTTCCGGTATAGTTCAAAAATTTTTTTCAGTTGCAAGGCATAATCTTGCAGCACCTGCAGCCTTTGCAAGGTCCATAACCTTGACCGCTTTATTCAGTATCACTGACCGGTCAGCTTTTACCACTACCAGCCTGTCCCTTTGTCCGCCAATCATCTGTTTGAGTTCTTTAAACAGCATATTCTGCGGGACAGGTCTGTTTTTTATAAATGTTTGTCCCTGTCTGTCTACATAAACGGTAATTTCCTGTTGGGTCTGGGGTGCTGAAGCCCTGGCTTGAGGAAGTTTTATCTTTATCCCCTCATCCACCATAAAATTTGTTGTAAGCAGAAAATAGATCAGCAGCATAAAAACGATATCTATCAAAGAGGTGAGCGGAGCCTGAATCTGGTATCTTGGCCTTTTTTTTCTGTGAACAAGCATTTTATACCTCCTGTTTTTCTGTAACTGCTTTCATGAACACCACAGAACCGCTTTGCAGCCTGGCTTCATACTTATCAATCTTTGCCACAAGATAACTGTGAGCCACCATAACGGGAAGGGCAACGCCAAGGCCAAGTGCAGTTGTGAGCATCGCCTCCCATATCCCTCCTGCAAGAACCGCGGCATTTACCTTGCCGCCCATCTGCTGAATAACCATAAAAGCCTTTATCATTCCCACAACGGTTCCGAGGAGCCCGAGAAGAGGAGCAATATTGCCGATTGTGGCAAGTGACTGAATACCCGATGAAAGATTTCTCACCTCTTCATCCGTTGAATTGACAATCACAGTTTCAAGCATTTCACGGTCAAGCTCTCTTGCCTCAATTGCCTTTACAAGTATTCTTCCCATTGGAGAATTACTTTTTTCAGCAATTTTAAATGCTTTTTCCTCATTGC
>WFQS01000149.1 GCA_015486915.1 Desulfobacteraceae bacterium | reverse complement strand
GAACTTGCAGGAAAATCAACAAATATTTATCCCATTGCATCAAGGTGCGGGGTGTTTGCAAAAACAGATATCCAGGCATTGTTAAGCCGGCATGTATCAAAGGAAGATATTGCTGCATCGGTATTTCATTCAGTAGCACTCCAGGTGATAACATCCCTTGCCCATGGACGGTCAATAGAGAGTAAAATATTATTTGGCGGCGGCCCCTTAACTTTTTATCCCAATTTAAGGAAGGCTTTTATAAATTTATTGGGACAGGATCAACCCAATGACTGCTTGATACCGGAACACCCCGAACTCATACCTGCAATGGGGGCTGCAATGATTGAAAGCGAAAAACCATTTGCAGTAAAAATCAGCGAATTTTTATCCATGACAAAACAGGGTATCCCCCTGTCATCTGCCGGCGGTACAAAAAGACTTAATCCTTTATTTAACAATAAAACGGAATTTGAAATCTGGAACAAAAGACACAACAGGGTTAAAGTGCCAAGGATTAATCCGGATACCATTGGAACGGAAAAACCAGGTTTTTTCCCCCGTTTTGTTCTTGGAGTTGATTCAGGCTCAACAACCACAAAAATTGTCATGATTGATGATAAAGGTAAACTTGCATATGGCTGGTACGGCTCCAATAACGGAGATCCCATAAAAGCCGTTGAAAAAGGATTTGATGAGGTAAAAAAACATTTTAACGGGTACGGGGTTTCTCCACGCATTTTCCGTGCAGCGGCAACGGGCTATGGTGAAGGGCTTATAAAGGCGGCATTCGGAATCGATGACGGTGTTGTTGAAACCATGGCCCATTACAGGGCAGCAAGATATTTTGAGCCGGATGTATCTTTTATCCTTGACATAGGAGGCCAGGATATGAAGGCAATTTATATCCGTGACCATGCTGTGTCGGAAATTCAGGTAAATGAAGCATGCTCATCCGGATGCGGGTCTTTTATTGAGACATTTGCCCGCTCCCTTGGATACAGCGTTGAGGAATTTGCCGATATTGCCTGCAAAAAAAATTCTCCCTTTGATCTCGGGACAAGGTGCACTGTTTTCATGAATTCAAGGGTGAAGCAGGCCCTTCGTGAAGGGGCTGATATATCCGATATTTCAGCAGGACTTGCCTTTTCCGTGATTAAAAATGCCCTGTACAAAGTGCTTAAATTAAAAGATACAGATACCCTTGGAGATAAAATACTTGTCCAGGGAGGAACTTTTAAAAATCCTGCTGTGCTGCGCGCCCTGGAATTACTCCTTGGCAGGGAAGTTGTAAGACCGGATATCCCTGAATTAATGGGGGCATACGGAGCAGCGCTGACCGCTCTTTCAAACTATAGTACTGTGGAATTTTCGGAAAATATACCGGCAAATAAACCTGAAAATAAAAATACAGGGGCTTTTACCACCATTTTAGACACAGTGACGGGCAGTAATTTTTCAAAAAAAGAGATTGTGTGCAGAGGCTGTGAAAACCAGTGCAGGGTTTTAAAACTTTCCTTTGCCAATGGCAACACTTTTTATACCGGAAACAGGTGTGAACGTCATTTCAGCAATAATGCCGATCCTGAGTTCAAGGGAAAAAATCTGATTAAAGAGCAGATAAAACTTTTATTTGACAGAAATCTCGAACCTGCAAATGAGCCTGTTTTGACCTATGGGATTCCAAGATGCCTGAATATGTACGAAAATTTTCCGTTCTGGGCTGCTTTTTTAACGAAATGCGGATTCAGGGTGGTTCTTTCATCTGAATCGAATTTTAAACTATATGAAAAAGGTGTTTCCACTGTAATGTCGGAAAACATATGTTTCCCTGCAAAACTTGTCCACGGTCATATTTTTGATCTTGCCGAAAAAAAGGTGGACAGAATTTTTTATCCCATAGTGGTGTATGAAAAACAGGAATACGACAATGTGGTTGATTCCTTTAACTGCCCTGTGGTTACGGGGTATCCCGATCTTATAGAAAACGCTGTGGATCCTGAAAAAAGGTTTAATATCCCCATTGACAATCCAGCTGTTTCCTTTAAAAAAATGACACTTTTGCGTGACCAGTTATATCTTTTTTTCAAGCAGTTTAAAATAGATTATAAAACCGTATCAAGGGGTGTTGAAAAGGGTATTTCAGCACAAAAGGCATATACTGCAGGTATCAGGAATATGGCAGAAAAACTTGTCAGGGAAAGGGGAAATGCATCTGCATCGACAACCATTGTTCTTGCAGGCAGGCCCTACCACATGGATTCTCTTGTCAATCACGGTATTCCGGACCTTCTAACGCAACTCGGTGTCAATGTGATAAGCGAACATGCAGTGCCTGTTGCTGAAAAGCAGGTATCCCTTGATGACCTTAACGTTTTAACCCAGTGGAGTTATACAAACAGGCTCTATGCCGCTGCAAAGTGGGCAGGACGTATGAAAAATATTGAGCTTGTCCAGATCACATCCTTTGGATGCGGACCCGATGCCATTTCAACGGATGAAGTAAGGGACATTATCCGCAGAAATGGTAAAATTTACACCCTGATCAAAATGGATGAGATTGCAAACCTTGGAGCAGTAAAAATAAGGCTTCGCTCCATGTTAGAGGCTTTAAAGGAAAATGCAGGCAGGTATCAGCCTATGAGATCCGGTATAAAACAGAGTCTTAAAATTGACATAAAACATGAGGCGAATTTTTCAGGAAGAACGGAACAGAAAAAGAAAATTCTAATTGCTCCGTTTTTTTCCCCTTTTTATTCTCCCCTGTTACCCCATGCATTCAGGCCCCTTGGATACCGCCTTGATGTACTTTTGCCCCAAGACAGGGAATCCCTTGAGCTTGGATTAAAAACAATTAACAACGATATGTGCTATCCTGCTGTTCTTGTTGCAGGTGATATTGCAAAGGCATTTAAAAGCGGAAAGTACAACCCGGATGAAACAGCTGTTATACTCACCCAGACCGGAGGTCAGTGCCGTGCGTCATCATATGTTTCCCTTATAAAAAAAGGTCTTTCTGATGCAGGCTTAGATAAAGTTCCTGTAATTACCATATCCAATGACGAGATCAGTTCCCATGCTGGGTTTAAAATAGACAAAAAGGCCCTTGTAAAACGCCTTGCACTTGGAATTATTTTTGCAGATCCCCTGGCGCAGATGTATTTATCCACCCATGTAAAGGAAAAAAACAAAGGTGATTCTGCAGCACTGCACAAAAAATTTCTTGATAAAATGGCAGCAGGAATCGAAAATGCCGATTTCCATTACCTTTTAGAGCTCCTTAAACAGGCTGTAAAGGAGTTTAATGGAATTGAAATCGAAAATCCCATGGTCCCGAAAATAGGGCTTGTTGGTGAAATTTTTGTAAAATACAATATTTTTGCAAATGGAAACATTGTGGAATGGCTCTCAGGCCAAGGTGTCGAAGTGATCCTGCCCCCTCTGCAGAGTTTTTTTGCCCAGCATTTTATTAATGAAACCTATGATCAGAATGCACTTTTTAAACGTTCCATCGCCGACAGGATAAAGTACAATCTCCTTGAAATCTATTCCAAATACTATGTCGGCAGAATTGAAAAGGTGATGCATAATTTTAAATTTTACCGTAAATGCCATGATTTAAGAAAATTATCCGAAATTACCGGAGAAATTGTCAATCTCGCCAATCAGGCCGGAGAGGGCTGGCTTTTAACCGCTGAGATGATCGCCCTTCTCGAAGGCGGGATAAATAATATTGTCTGCCTTCAGCCATTTGGCTGTATTTCAAATCATATCACGGGACGGGGCATGGAAAATAAATTAAGGGAGTTGTTTCCCGATCTTAACCTGCTTGCCCTTGATATGGATGCAGGGGCAAGTGAGGTTAATATCTTAAACAGGCTGCACTTTATGGTTATCGGTGCAAAAGATAATATACTTACAGCGCAGGAGGAGGATAAAAATTTTGAAACAATTAAATTAAGCTCACGTCTGAAATCCTCTGTAAAGAATTTCAGTATTCCAAAATTATGGTCAAGGGATATGTATACAATTAACGGATACGTTCCCCTTGAAGTTGAAAAATGGAGGGCATGGGTGTCCAATCTCGACCTGTGGGAAAAAGCACGCAGTATAAAAAATAAAATAGGAAGATAATTTTATTTATTCTAAGGAACAATCCCCGTTTTTCCAGAGCGCCTTACAGATATTATTTTTGATTTTGTCTTTACGATAGGTGATGATAGCAGACCAATATTTTTTTTTAATTTTGGCAACTATTAAAAACCGTGGTTCATTATCACATCTTGCTTTGATTTCAATGAGATCAGGGTCATACCAAAGTTTTTGAGCTTCGACAAAATCAATCCCATGTTTGTTCAAATTTGAAGCGGTGTGTCGTATGATTCCGGTCCTTCCCATGTTCCTCCTGTATAACGGCCATGAGGCCGATCTATATACTCTCAGACTGCCTCTCAACAAAAAATGAAACTCTCACTCCAAAAGAAAATTTACCGGAGTTTCATATAAAAATCAGTGCGGCCATAACTTTGGATAATAATTGCTGGGTATTTCACGAATTGGAATTGAATATATGAATATCCTGTTGAGGAAAGGGTATTGAAATTCCATTTTCTTCCAATACTTTCTTCGCATTTTCCATGGTGTTAAAATATACACCCCAATAATCACTGGCATTGCACCATGGACGTACAACGAGGTTAACTGAACTGTCTGCCAGTTCTGAGACGGCAATTGCCGGAGCAGGAGTTTTCAAGACTTTGGCATCTTCGGCTAACATGCCTGACAAAAGCGTTTTAGCCTTTGAAATATCAGCCTCATATGCAATACCGATTACCATATCAACCCGAAGTCTGCCTTCTGCAGAATAATTTGTTATACTGCCGTTTGACATTGCTCCGTTTGGAATAATTATCCTTTTATTGTCCGGGGTGATTAAAATAGTGTTAAATATCTGTACTTCCTTCACAACCCCGAGATGTCCCTGGGCTTCCACAAGATCTCCTACATTATACGGCCTGAATATAATAATGAGAAAACCGCCTGCAAAATTTGCCAGACTGCCCTGCAGGGCAAGGCCTACGGCAAGTCCTGCGGCACCTAAGACCGCGATGAAAGAGGTTGTTGCTATGCCGATCATTGAAGCAACGCTGATGAACAATAATAACTTAAGTGCCCATGAGAGTATGCTTGTAATAAATGGGATCAATGTGGCATCTGTCTTTGACTTTTCAAGAGTTTTTCTTGTAATGTTTGTGACAACCCTTATGATCCACAGACCTATGAAAAGAGTAATAATTGCCAGGAGCAATTTAGGCGCATATGCCATTATCAGTTCAATTGCCTTGTCCGAATAATTTCCCAGTGTGTCCATGTAACCTCCTCTTTTATACAAAATTTTCAATGTGTATGTACAGGTTTTTTATATGAAAGAACTCACTTTTGACAGAGTAACTGATGCTCTTTTTATGTTCGTTGAGAGGCACAGAAGCGCAGTTCAGCTCGGCTTCATGGCCGTTATATAGAAAAAGCCTGTACAAAATAGTTGGAAAAAAATGAATAAAGGTTAACTGCATTCCGGGACTATTTTTTTGAAAAGTACAGATCCACAAGCTGCCCGGCAAGACCTGTATAATTATCAACTGTAAGAGCTTTCATTTTATTTTTCATGATGTCGGGAACTTTCTCAAGACCATCAACAAATTTACACAAATCATCTCCAGTGATCTCTTTACCCCGTGTTAATTCTTTCATCCTCTCATAGGGATTTTTTTCACCAGACACACGCATTGCTGTCTGGAAAGGTTCTGCAAGAAGTTCCGGATTAATATCAAGATCTTTTTTTATGGCAGCAGAATTTAAGGATAATTTCCCAAGACCTTTAAGGGAATTTTTAACTCCAATAAGATAATAACCAAATACCGAACCAAGACTTCTTAAAACCGTACTGTCCGTGAGGTCCCTCTGGAATCGTGATTGCAGAAGTTTTACCGCCATATGCCCCATCATTGATATAGCAAGGCCCATATTCCCTTCACTGTTTTCAAAATCTATGGGATTAACCTTATGGGGCATTGTGGAAGAGCCTGTTTCGCCTTCTTTCAGGTGCTGTTTAAAATAACCAAGGGAGATATAGCCCCACATATCCCTGTCAAAATCGATCATCATGGCAGCAGACCTTATCATGGAGTGAAGAATAAAAGATAAAGAGGAATTGGGATTGATCTGGGTTGTAAAAAAAACAGGCTCAAGCCCAAAGGTTTTTGAAAGAAAATTCTCACTTGCCTGTATCCAGTCAATCTCAGGAAAAACAAAAAAATGCGCGTTATAATTACCTGTTGCACCATTAATTTTTGCATGCACCGGGGCTTCTTTCAGAATTTTTAATTCATTTGAAAAACGCCAGGCAAAATTTATAAACTCTTTTCCCACGGTTGTAGGGGTTGCAGGCTGGCCATGGGTTCTTGACATCATGGGTACTGATTTATATAAAACAGCCTTTGCCTCAATTTCATCAATAAAATCTGCCAACGTATCAACAACAATTTCTTTTCCTTTTTTAAGCATTATGGCATAGGAAATATTATTAATATCATCTGAGGTGCAGGCAAAATGCACCCATTCCTTAATTGAATCAAGCCCCATTGCAAAAAGCCTGTCCTTTATAAAATACTCCACTGCCTTGACATCGTGGTTTGTCTTTTTTTCTATGTTTTTAATCTCCTCGGCATGGGACTGATTAAAATCATTTTTTATAGTGTCTAATTTTTCTATTGCTGCTTCATCAGTTTTATCAAGTTTAAGTTCCATCAGGATAAATTTCAGCCACTCTATTTCCACTTCAACCCTGTGCTTTATCAATCCGTATTCAGAGAATATTTCACAAAGGGGTTCTGTTATTCTGCCATATCTTCCGTCAAGTACGGAAAGGGATTTAACACTCATTTGATTATCACCTTATTATTCTTTTTATTAAACCGGTTTACAGCACAAATACTTTTAAATATTTTTACAACGGCCATGAAAACGATCTGAACTGCGTTAATAAGCCTCAAAAAATCAGAGATTTTGACGAACAAAAAAAAGAGCATCAATTACTTCTTCAAAAATGAGCTCTTTCTCATAAACCGCCAAAGGATGGCCAGCATTTATCTATAGTTAATTGAAGATTCACACAGTGTCAATTATTTTTAAATCATTGTTCATTGCGGGTTATAAGAAACTCCTGCTAAGTTCCTTTAAGAATAAGAGTTTCTATATTCGTTGAGAGGCAATCTGAGAGTCACCAGATCTGCCTCATGGCAGTTATAAAAAATTTCCTGAAAATTTTTCTTGTTTATCTTGCAAATACATTTTATAAGAATATATTTTTTATATTTGAATATAGTTTAAAAAGTGTTTGAATAAAAACAGTCTTTTACGGCAATCTTTACCATGTAAAAATTTATATCTCCGATATGGCATGGGATCTTAAATGTTAAGTTCTGTTCAGGCACTAAATATATCATATGTGAAATTATATCGGGATAACCGGCAGTGAAGCCGATTATTCAAGTTCAATGCAAACAACGCATATATTTTTAACTTAGGAGGTTTTATGTCAATTCTCGTATTCGGCCACAAAAATCCAGATACAGACTCTGTCTGTGCAGCCATTGGTCTGGCTGATCTCAAGAAAAAACTTGGTGAAGATACAGTTCCTGCTGTACAGGGTGAGCTTACACCTGAATCAAATTTTGTACTTGAAAAATTTAATGTTACAGCACCTCAGATTGTAACCTCATATGCAGGAAAAGATGTTTATCTCGTTGATCATTCCGATCTTGCCCAGAGCCCGGATGATCTTGGTGAAGCCAATGTCCTTGGAATTGTTGATCATCATAAACTCGGTGATGTTACAACTTCACAGCCCCTTGAGTGCTGGATCTGGCCTGTTGGGTGCAGCTGCACCGTATTAAAGTCAATGTACAATTTCTTTAATGTTGATATTCCAAAGGATATTGCGGGCATCATGCTTTGTGCAATCCTGAGTGACACTGTAATATTTAAATCTGCAACATGCACGGCAAAAGACAAAGAGGCATGCAAGGATCTCGCAGAAATTGCCGGAATAAGTGACTTGCAGGAACTTGGCATGGATATGTTCAAGGTTAAATCAGCAGTTGACGGAACCCCGGCTCGCGAACTTGTTCTCAGGGATTATAAAGACTTTGACATGAACGGAAATAAAGTTGGAATAGGCCAGCTCGAAGTTGTTGATCTCTCCATCCTTGACAAGGTAAAAGCTGATCTTGAAAAAGATATTGCAGCACTTAAACAGGAAGGCGGGCATCACAGCATATTTCTCCTGCTCACTGATATCATGAAGGAAGGCTCTGAAGTACTTATTGCATCGGATGATGAATCTGTGCTCGAAAAAGCTTTCGGGGTTGCTCCCAAGGATGGGAAGGCATGGCTTGAAGGTGTTATGAGCCGTAAAAAACAGGTTGTTCCAAACCTTGAAAAAGCTTTTGCATAATTTGAATTTGTATTGCAATGCACATGTTCTAACTGATTTACACAGCATGACTGTGCATTAATTTCACGTATAGAGCATCAAATAAATAAAAAGGCCCGTGAAAAATTTAAATTTTACACGGGCCTTTTTTTATCTTTTCCATCAGGCTGCTATTATATCTTTTTCTTCCCCAGTGCCTGAACTGCGTTTATAGCAGATAAGGCCGCACCTGAGACATCTTCCAGCCTCTTTCACAGCCTGTTCATCTGTAAAGGGCAGAAATTCTTCCTGATTCTTACCTTCAGGAGCAATGGGCATGAGATTTCTTGGAGAAATTTCAACATCTTCAACATGATCAATTCCCTGAATAACTGAATGACCTGTAATAAGATGAGAGGGATTCTCCAGTGGAATACCATACATAAGCCGGTGTATGGAAGCTGCGGCACGCCTCCCGCCATTGATGGCAAGGATTGTGGCGCTGTAGCCGCTGAGAACATCATTACGAGACAAAAGTCCCTGCTCTCTGCTGTTTACAGGTTTTTTATAAATTTCTGTGCCTTCCCATTGAACAGGTTCGTTGGAATACTCATTCAGGATATCAACTTCATTATTTTCAGGTAAATCCGTATCAGCTGTCTCTTTTACCTCACTGTCCGGCTTTTCAGTCCGCATAAATACAAATTCCGGAAATCTTCCCGAAGCCATTATAAGGCTGTCAGCATCCACAAGGTGTTTTATGCCTGAATCAAGATCTGTATATTCAACCTGAGTAAGTTTGTCATCTTCTCCGTAAATTTTTGTAATCCCTGTATTGTATTT
The DNA here is from genome assembly GCA_015486915.1 of Desulfobacteraceae bacterium. The sequence goes on along the minus strand of WFQS01000149.1, from coordinate 2,639 downwards.
AATTGAGGCTTTATTATATTCTATTTTTTCAATGGTTTCCTGATCAAATGATGAATTTTCAGCAAATTTTCTTGATATAACCGTTATTTTGTCAGCCCCAAGTTCCCTGCAGATCTTTACAGCCTGGGGGACCATTGATCCGCCGCCTGCAAGTACAACATTTTTCCCGCATGAAATACGTTCCCCTTTTTTAACATCAAGGCGAAGAAGGTCTATGAGAAGGTAGCCCCCTGGAAAAACGGTTTCCACTTCTTTTAAATCTCCCCTGGCAACCCGGTTGTCCCAGCCTCCGGTTGATGTAAACACAGCTTCAAATCCTGATTTAAGAAGTCCTGCAATTGTAAAATCCCTGCCAGCCTTGGCTCCTGTTCTTGCCTTAACGCCCATTTCAAGTATACCGTCTATATCCCAGTCAAGAACGCGCTGTGGCAATCTTTTTTCAGGGATAGCAACCCTTAAAAGCCCTCCCAGTATGGAAGTTGCCTCAAATACACTTGGGGAATGGCCAAGACGCGCAGCAAAAAATGCAGCTGAAAGGCCCTCAACACCTCCTCCTATTACGGCAATCTTCTTTCCCGTTGCAGGGGCTTTGTAGGGAAAATATCTCTTCCCGGTATTCATCTCAATGTCACAAACAAACCTCTTTAGGGGATTTATGGCAACGGCCTCATCAACGAGCTGCCGCCTGCATTCCTCTTCACAGAAAGCAGGACATATCCTGCCTATAACAGTTGGGAATGGATTTCTTTCCTTTATTTTCTGTACAGCACCTTCGTTGTCACCTATCCTTATAAGTCTTATATATTCACGGATATCTATGCCTGAAGGACATGCTCTCTGGCAGGGAGTAATACACTCATCCTCGGTATATTCACGCATGATCCTTCTTGTGACCGATGTAAGCCTTATAATATTTTTGGGACATATTCTTTCGCAGGCGCCACATCCTGTGCATTTTTCCTGATCAACCTTGGGAAGTCCGTCATCTCCCATTGAAAGAGCGTCGAATTTACAGGCAGTAACACAGGTACCAAAACCCAGGCATCCGATATTGCAGATCTTCATTCCACCTGCAAGCATTGCTGCTGCCCTGCAATCTTTTATGCCTTCATAATCGTACTTGATATCGGCATCATCCAGACCATAATGACACCCTGGCTGAGAAAATTCCGGTTCTTTTTCTCCAATGGTAACACCCATGAGTCCTGCAATAATAACAGCAACATCAGCACTGGATGCAACACATGAATCCGGCGAAGATGTTCCTGCAACAATAGCCTCGGCATTTGCAGAACACCCCGGGAATCCGCAGCCACCGCAATTTGCCCCGGGCAGGACCTCTTCTATGGCAGTAACTCTCGGATCCACATAAACATAAAAAATCTTTGAAGCAAAAGCCAGAACACCACCGATAACGAGTCCAAGTCCACCCATCAAAATAATAGCATCAAACATTTGGTATCCCTCCCTTAAGATATCCTTGATATTTGTATGTTTAAAGATTATTACCAGATTCTTATAGGCATTTGTAAAACAAAAAGTCAACGATATCATAAAAAAAATCACAAGGTTCACATTGACATTAAAGATTTTATGGAGTACCTATAATTTATTTTATAAGAAATAGAACGTAAATCGTTATGCCTATTTCATTTTTTGCCAGAATCTTTGATTCTTTGAGATAGGTCTGGGCAAAACCAGATCGGCATCATGGCGGTAATAATCATTGCCATGAGTTTCATATGAAAAACCTGTAAAACAGCTTATTTTAAAAGAGGAAACCCCATGGGCAAAGAAAATACTATTGAAATTAATGGGAATCATTTTTCGTTTGAGCCTGGAGAAACCATTCTTGAAGTAGCACAGAAAAATAATATATTTATTCCCACTTTATGTCATTTAAAGGGTGCTACTCCCACAGGATCATGCAGGATCTGTGTTGTGGAGGTTGAAGGAGCCAGATCCCTTGTTGCATCATGTGCAGCACCTGCAGCAAGAAACATGGTCGTTCACACTGAATCCCCTGAAGTTATCAATGCAAGGAGAACCATAATCCGGCTGCTGCTATCCTCGGGGAATCATAATTGTTCCATCAGGGATTTCGACACAAAAGACTGGACACAATTCCAGCTGAGAGTGCTTGAAGAGGATGGAAATGAAGACCTCTGCCCTGCATGGGGAGACTGCAAACTCCAGAATCTTGCTTACAGGTATCAGGTCAAAACCAAAGGACTGCCCCTGTCAGAATGCCAATATCCCATTGAAAAAGTAAATCCTTTTATTATAAGGGATTTTTCAAGGTGTATTTTATGTGGACGTTGTGTACAGGCCTGCAGGGAAATTCAGGTAAATAACGCCATTGATTTCGGGCACAGGGGGGCCAATACAAAAATTATTGCCGGCACCGATGTTGCGCTGAAGGATTCAGACTGCGTATTCTGCGGCCAGTGTGTAGAAGTATGTCCCGTTGGAGCCTTGACTTCCACCCATGATCTTGAAATTGAAAGATTTGCAAAAACAAAAAAGGTACGTACGACATGCACCTTCTGCGGTGTGGGCTGCCAGGTGGAAATGACCGTACAGAACAATAAGATCGTTAAAATGGCAAGCGCAGGAGAAGATGTCGCTCCCAACCACGG
>WFQS01000148.1 GCA_015486915.1 Desulfobacteraceae bacterium | reverse complement strand
TTTCTGTTCGGTGTTTGAGGCAACACACGGGACAGCACCTAAATATGCAGGGAAAGATAAGGTTAATCCCGGGTCATTAATTCTGTCCGGGGCTATGATGCTCCGTCATATGGGATGGATTAAAGCCTCTGAGATTGTGGAGACAGCGCTTAAAAATACGATAAAAGATAAAATTGTCACATATGATCTCGCGCGGCAGATCAAAGGTGCCAAAAAGGTCAAATGTTCTGAATTTGCAAGGTCAATTGTTGAAAGAATCACCTGATCCGGACAGGACAGAACCAAAACGATTTTTTTAATTCTTTTGCCACAAAAATACGTAACTAAGAGATAAACAACTAAGTAAGGAAATGTAAGGGTGAACCGGCAATGTAAGGGTTCACTGAAGTAGAAACGGAAAAAACGTCCATGAAAAAAACTGCTGCGGTATTTATTATTACATTATTCATGTTCTTTACGGAATTTATGACTGTGTCTGTTTCTTTGTCTGCACAAAAAGGTGTTGACAACTGCCTGTATGCGGAGCTGCTGTCTAAATACGTCAAAAACGGTGTCGTCAACTATAGTGGATTTAAGACCGAAGAAGCAAAATTGGATGATTACCTTAAAATACTTGAATTAGCTGATACAAAAAAAATGTCAAAAGAACAGCAGTTTGCTTTTTATATAAATGCCTATAATGCCTGGACAATAAAGCTTGTTTTAAGCGGGTATCCGGGACTCAAATCCATAAAGGACATGGGTTCATTTTTTAAAAGGCCATGGAAGAAAAAAATCTGTCGTATTGATGGGAAAATTATGACACTTGATGATATTGAAAACAGGATACTACGTAATAAATTTAAAGATCCGAGAGTACATTTTGCAATCGTTTGTGCCTCAAAAGGTTGTCCCCTTCTTTTGTCTGTGCCCTATCAGGGAAACGTTATAGATAAACAGCTTGAAAAATCAGCAAAAGCTTTTATCAATAACCCGGAGAAAAATTATATGAAAGGCAATACTTTTTATGTAGATAAAATTTTTAAATGGTATTCACAGGATTTTAATAATGATATTATTGCAATTTTTAAAAAATTTGCAGATGAGGATTTAATAAAAAGGATCGATGCGGCAACAGGCAGAATTAAAATTAAATATCTTTATTATGACTGGTCGTTAAACGGGTATTAAAACCAAAATTGGACATCAGTAAAAAACTGGGAATCAGCAAAATATGGACAATAAATTCCAGCACAATCAGAAATTTTTTTCAAGACTGAGTCTGCTTTACGGGGATATGGACAGGGCATGGGAGAAAGCTGCAGCGGCCTATGGGTTTAAATGCACAGGGTGCGCGGAAAGCTGCTGCGAAACAGAATTCTACCATTATACATATATCGAGAAGGACTATCTCCTGTGGGGCATGAACACCCTTGATCATGGGACAATAAAGCAGGTGTTGTTCAGGGCTGAACAGGTCAACAAACAACGCGGCATTACAGAAAAACGGAACAAAAGAATAAGGATTATGTGCCCGCTGAATGAAAATAACCTCTGCATGATCTATAAATTCAGGCCAATGATATGCAGGCTTCACGGCATTCCCCACGAACTGCATAAACCATTTTCAGAGCCTTTGATAAGTCCTGGATGTGATGCAGGGGCAGAGCTTTTTAATGAAAAAGGTTACATTAAATTTGACAGAACCCCTTTTTATTCAAAAATGGCCGGTATTGAAATGGATTACAGGAAAACAAAGGGAAAATCAAAAAAAATAAAACAGACCATTGCACAGATGCTTATTTCTTATTAAAGAACACCTTTGGGCATTTGTGGAACATCTTCTCCCCCTATTGTGTACCCTCCGTCAAGTTTGATAACGCTGCCCGTCATATAGGGAGCATCCCGTATGATATATAGAATTGTTTTTACAATATCATCTATTTTTCCTATCCTTCCCATGGGAATGTGGTTAATCAGGGCATTTTTTTCATCACGGGTCAAAACTTGTTCCCATCCCCTTGTACCCGGTCCATGGCGTGTTTCAAAAATACCAAGCATTATTTCATTAACCCGGATCAAAGGAGCCCCCATACGTGCCCATGTTTCAGTGAGAAGTGATACTCCTCTGTTTGCAGCTGCATAACCGTCATTAAAAACAGATGCGGCAGGGCCTGTTCTTCCCGTTATTGCAGCAATGGAAGAGAAATTGATAACAACAGCATCTTCAGATTTTTTCAATAGAGGCAAAGCTGCATCAAAAATCCATCTTTTCGCCCTGAGGGTCGTTGCCATTTCAAGATCCCACTGGTTTTTTGTGTATTTTCCATGGACAACGGGCCAGCCGCCCCGCTCGATATTGTTGACAAGAATATCGATACACCCGAATTTTTTTTCAATTTTATTCATCAGGGATGAGATTTCATCGGGATCAAGCAGGTCAACATCACATATAATATGACGGGCTTTTGAAGCATTGAAGTCTTTTTCCATATCTTCAAAGGAATCCTCCCAGTCGTGCCTTGTAAGAACAAGATTTGCCCCATTATCTGCAAGGGCAAGGCCGATTCCTTTTCCTATTCCCTTTACCGCTCCGAGAACAAGAGCTGTTTTCCCCTTTATATTCATACAAACTCCATATCTATTCCAAAAAGAAAATTTTTCACCCATGAAATTCCCAGATCAAGCAGGGCAAGGTCATTGTCTTTAATTTCAGATAATACATGACCCGGTATGGAATAATCATCTAAAAGGCCTTCATTTAAAATTTTGCTCCTGAAAGTATCAAGATCATAGCAGGCAAGGTAAAATTTATCTGAAGATATTTTATCAAGTGCTCCTGGTATTATCCTGTTTTTCAGGCTGATAATTTCCATTAATTTATCGTTTCTTTCATTATATTCATCCACATTTTGGGTTTTAATCCACTGGCCTGCAGTGAGTTTGTTCTCATTGTTAAAACCCTTGCAGTGGGGTTCTTTGATCAAGGCAAAATACTCTGTAATTTCACCTGTCTTTCTTGATTTTGAAATTGCCCTTGCAAGGGGGTAAATCCTGCAGGAGGCAGGTCTGTCAGCATAAACGGAACATCCCTTATCCGTCACAAAGGGGCAGGCATTTTTTGAAGCAGTATCAGGCTTGAATGTAATTATCGGAAGACCTGATTCAGGGCCATTGTGAAAAGAGGTGTATTTTTTTAAAAAAACATCGGACTTAATACCAAGGTTTGTTTTTAAACGCAGAATATCATAGGGCGTGAGAAACTGGTTGAGATCCCTGCAGCAGTCATTAAAACAGGAATTTTCAGACGAACATTTAAAATTTAATTTATCATCAGGGGAAATGGGAATCATTTCCTGATTATGGTCTTGATTCATATTTTTTATCCTTGAAAAATGCGGTTAAAAGAACAAAATCAGTAAAATTTCATGGTAATTTTTTATGCATTGTTATTATATTAAATTGCTTAATATGACAAGTTATTATGGCGGTCACCTGTAAATATTCGGCCGGCACGTTTATCTTCGTCTATTTTGGCCTTCACAATAGCATGAGTATGCTTTTACAGTCCCAAACAGGCGAAATATGAAGCACTGTCCAAAATTTACATTTTAAGGTCGAATATTTAAGGTCACCTTATTTGTCAGATCTGATTAATAACTTTGAAAAATGGGGATATGTGTTGGAAATAGCGGTTTCTGTCCTTGATTTATTTTATTTTTTTAAAAATTTATAAAGAATAATTTAATGCAGAAAAATCATATGGAAAAGTTCTTGACAAAAGGTATTTTCCGGTGTTAACTTCCCGTCATTAATTTTTATTCTGGAACGATTCACATTAAGGATGATCTGGTCGAAGTGAAATCGGCCTATTTTATAATACGTGAGCGCGGTATTTTTAGAATTTAAATGCCGCAATATAATTATCACCAGTTGCTGAAATTAAAATTAATTTCAGCGCATAATCGTAGGGAGGTATTTTAAATGCCATCTTTTGTAATCGCAGAGAAATGCGACGGTTGTAAGGGTGGGGACAAAACAGCATGTATGTATATTTGCCCCAATGACCTGATGGTCCTTGACCCCAATGCAATGAAAGCATACAATCAGGAGCCTGATCAGTGCTGGGAATGTTTTTCATGTGTAAAAATCTGTCCTTCCCAGGCAATTGAAGTAAGAGGTTATTCTGATTTTGTACCCATGGGCAGCAGTGTTGTTCCAATGCTTGGTACAGAAGACATTATGTGGACATGCAAGTTCAGGAACGGTCTTGTTAAACGTTTTAAATTCCCAATCAGAACTACTCCGGAAGGCCAGGCTAATGCCTATCAGGATCTTAAGGCTAAAGACCTCGACAATAACCTTCTTTCAACAGAAGAAGCAGACGGCTATGAACTTCCTGTACCCCAGGAAGTGGCATAACAGCCTGTCATTAAATTTGATTTAAGACTATATTTTATAGATAATTTGGAGGTAAAATAATGGCATTACCTAATAAGCCTGTTGGAGAACTTAAGGCGGTAAGGGATCCGGAAGTTGATAAAAGAGACGTTGATATTCTCATTATCGGCGGCGGAATGGCTGCATGCGGAACAGCTTTTGAAATTAAAAAATGGGCAAGCGACGATACAAGTATTCTCCTTTGTGACAAAGCTGCCATGGAGAGAAGCGGGGCGGTAGCCCAGGGCCTTTCAGCAATTAATACCTATATCGGTGAGAACAAGATTGAAGACTATGTACGCATGGTAAGAAACGATCTCATGGGTATTGTACGTGAAGACCTTATCTATGACCTTGGCCGTCATGTTGATGATTCAGTACATCTTTTTGAGGAATGGGGACTTCCCATGTGGAAAAAATCAGAAGATGGAAAAACTCTTGACGGTAAAAAAGGCCAGAAAATGGGCACACTGAAAAGCGGTGCCGCACCTGTACGTACAGGTAAATGGCAGGTCATGATCAACGGCGAATCTTACAAAAGAATCGTTGCTGAAGCTGCAAAACTTGCACTTGGTGAAGAAAATATTCTTGAAAGATGCTTTATTGTTGAGCTTCTCAAAGATAAAGATGATGATAACAGGATTGCAGGAGCTGTTGGTTTTTCTTTACGTGAAAATAAAGTTTATATCATTACAGCAAGGGTTGTCATGGTAGCATGCGGCGGTGCTGTAAATATTTATCAGCCCCGATCAGTTGGTGAAGGAAAAGGTCGCTGCTGGTATCCTGTATGGAACGCAGGTTCCACATATACAATGGCTTTAAGAGCAGGTGCTGAACTTTCCATGATGGAAAACCGTTTCACCCCTGCACGTTTTAAAGACGGTTACGGCCCTGTTGGTGCATGGTTCCTCCTTTTCAAGGCTCACCTTGAAAACGGCCTTGGTGAAGAGTATGTTGCAAGTGATGCTGCAAAGGCAGAGCTTGAAAAATACGCTCCCTATGGAACTGCTGCAATTACACCTACATGCCTGAGGAACCATCTCATGATGTTTGAGATGAAAGCAGGCCGTGGTCCCATTGTAATGAAAACCACAACAGCCCTTGCAGAACTTGGTAAAACCATGAAGAAGAAAGAGCTTAAACACCTTGAATCTGAAGCATGGGAAGATTTCCTTGATATGACATGCGGCCAGGCAAATCTGTGGTGTGCAACCAATACTGAACCTGAGAAGAAAGACTCAGAAGTTATGCCGACTGAACCTTATCTTCTTGGATCACATTCAGGATGCTGCGGCATCTGGTGTTCTGGTCCCGATGAAGACTGGGTACCTGATTCCTACAAATGGGGATTCAATGGGAAAGTCTACAATAGAATGACAACTGTAACCGGTCTTTTTACAGCTGGTGACGGTGTTGGATGTTCCGGTCATAAATTTTCTTCCGGTTCCCATGCAGAGGGTCGTATTGTTGCAAAATCAATGGTTAAATTCCTAAGGGATAACCCGTCAAACGGCGGAATCAAAGAGACTGACCAAGAACTCGTTGATATGGTTTACAAACCCGTAAGGACTTATCTTGACAATTGCGAATACTCAACTGCAGAAGATGTTAACCCCAACTATTGCAAACCTGCAGGTACTGCAATGCGTCTGATGAAGATGACCCATGAGTATGGCGGGGGAACGGCAACTTACTATGAGACAAGTGCTACTGCCCTTGGTATTCTCATGGAAAAATTCCAGTATCTCCGTGAAGATCTTGAGAAGATTGCAGCAGGCGATCTCCATGAACTTTTAAGGGCATGGGAAATTTTCCATCGTCTTTACACTGTTGAGGCACATTGCCGTCACATCCAGTTCCGTGAGGAATCAAGGTTCCCTGGCTTCTATTACAGGGCCGATCACATGGAACAGAATGATGAGGAATGGTTCTGCTTTGTTAACTCAACATACGACAAAGACACCAATGAATGGTCATTGAAAAAAGTTCCATATCACAAGATTATATCTGATTAATATATCGATAATCTGCTTTTTTTTAAAAAACGATATGTGATCTTAAATAAAATTAACCTCCAGGCGCCTGTTAATTTGTGCTTGGGGGTTTTTTCAGATTTTGAAGGACGGGAATTTGTCTCCTGTCTCCTTGCAAACCTGGTCAGCCATGACTATCTGTCTGACATGGATATCCGTCTGATTTGATGACTTCGTAAAAAAATTTAAGCGCTTGAATTTTTTTACGAGCTCATCAATATTTTTAAAGTGGAGACAGGATACCGGTTTTAAAATGCCTATATTCCCGGTGTCCTTTTATTAATTTGCTCAATTGTACATTCTGATCTTTATAACAGCCATAAAGCGGATCTAATGGCTCACAGACGACCTCTTAAAAATATAGGGTCGAAGACGCGAAGCCAACTCTTACTTTTAAGAGGAATTTTGCAGAAATTTCTTATAAAAAAATATGTCTTGAAAAAATAAGGTCAGGCTAAAAGTTTTACAGGTGGTTCAGGAAGCAATTGAGCCAATATATTTATAATCGTTTAAATGCACGGAGGGACAGCATGACAACAAACAATTCAGCCCCGGCCGGTGGAAGCATCATGGTGGTAGGAGGCGGAATCAGCGGCCTGACCGCTGCCATAGAAGCTGCTGAAGTGGGGTATGAGGTTTTCCTTGTTGAAAAGGAGCCTTCCCTTGGTGGAAGGGTATCCCAGCTTAAGCACTACTTCCCCAAACTATGCCCGCCTACATGCGGACTTGAGATCAACTACAGAAGGATCAAAGATAATCCCAAGATCAAGGTAATCACCATGGCAGAGGTTGAAAAGGTTGACGGCACTGCTGGTGATTACACAGTTAAAGTCAAAATTAGCCCGAGATATGTCAATGAAAACTGCACAGGATGCGGCGAATGTGCAAAGGTATGCGAATCTGAAATTTCAAATGAATTCAACTTTGGAATGGACAGGAGAAAGGCAGCATATCTTCCCCATACAATGGCTTTTCCCTTCCGCTATGTTATGGCTGCTTCAATGAGCAGTGACGATCGGGAGAAAGTAAAAAATGCCTGCAAATTTGACGCCATTGATTTTGACATGCAGGAAAAAACAATTGATTTTAAAGTAGGTGCCGTCATCTGGGCAACGGGGTGGAAACCATATGATGCCACAAAAATAGACAACTTAGGATTTGGAAGATACCAGAACATCATTACAAATATGATGCTTGAGCGCCTTGCTTCAACAAACGGACCAACCCAGGGGAAAATTTTAAGGCCTTCAGATGACAAGGCTCCCGGGACAATCGCTTTTGCCCAGTGCGCAGGATCAAGGGATGAAAATCATCTTCCCTACTGCTCATACATCTGCTGCATGGCATCTTTAAAACATGCAACCTATCTTCGTGCCCAGTATCCCGAAGCAAAAATCTATATCTACTATATTGATTTAAGAACCCCTGGAAGAAAATATGAAAATTTTTACAAAAAACTCAAGGAAGATGAAAATATTTTCTTTGTAAAGGGCAAGGTTGCAGAGGTCTCGGAAGAAGATGGTACAGGAAATATAACCCTTGTTGCAGAAGACACCCTGACAGGTAATAAAATCAAACAGACAGTTGATCTGCTTGTACTTGCAACCGGAATGCAGCCCAGCGCATCTGTGGATAAACCCAATGCCGATCTTAAATTTACTTCAGACGGTTTTATTGTGAATGACTTCAAAAAGGGCGGCATGTTTGCAGCCGGCTGTGCAAACAAGCCGGCAGATGTTGTAACATCCAATCAAAATGCAACCGGCATGGCCCTTAAAGCTATTCAAACGCTGGTGAGGAGGTAAAAAGGATAACCATGGATAAAAAATACGGTGTATATATATGCACAGGATGCGGCATCGGTGATGCCCTGGACATGGAAGATCTTGTTGATGTTCCCGAGGAAGAAGGATTATCCTGCACAACCCATCCATTCCTCTGCGGAAAAGAGGGTATTGCCCTGATCAAAAAGGATATTGATGACGGCAAAGTCAATACCATGGTCATTGGCGCTTGTTCAAGACGTGTTAATTTTGATGTGTTTAATTTCCCGGGCTGTATTGTTGAAAGGGTAAACTTAAGAGAAGGTGTTGTATGGCCCCATTCAAGGGAAAAATATCCGAAACTGACTGAAGACCAGAAAGACGATGAAGAACATTTTGACCGTATCCAGATGAAAGCCGAGGATTATATCAAAATGGGCATGGCAAGGGTTGAAAAAGTTGATCTGCCCGAGCCCTATAAAACTGAATCTTTCTCTAAAAAAATTCTTGTGCTCGGCGGCGGTATAACGGGTATTTCAGCTGCCCTTGATGCTGCAAAGGCAGGTTTTGAAGTCACAATAGTTGAAAAAACAGCAAGGCTTGGCGGTTATCTTAATCAGATGCGCAGCCAGCTGCCCGTTGAAGAACCCTTTGAGGAACTTATTCCAACTATAATTGATGAAAAGATCAATGAACTTGAGCAGTATCCTAATATTGAGGTGAAAACCAATACGGAAGTTGCACGTGTTGCTGGCCAGCCCGGAGAGTTCACAGTAACATTTAAAACTCCCGGAGAAAAAATTCCATTTGATGTTCCATTCCCATTGCCCGAGGAGATGACCCTTGATGAAAAGGGAGAGCCCCTTGATGCAGATGTACAGCATGCAAAATACCTTGAGTACAATGAAGGAAGGGAAGATATACTCACCCTTGATCCCAACGGGGTTCTATACGGAGCTGTGATTCTTGCAGCAGGGTGGAGACCTGATAAACTTGAGGGTGAAGAATACGCCCATCTTGGACTTGATCTTCCCGATGTTGTCACAAACGATGAGTTTGAAAAAATTGCAGCCAAAGGAAAAATCACACGTCCATCCGACGGCAAGGAAGCAAAATCCGTTGTGTTTGTTCAGTCTCCGGGAAAAGATGAAGAAGATGCTGATTTTCCTTACAGCGGATCAGTTGCAAGCATGGTTGCCCTGAAACAGGCAAAATATGTAAGAAACGATTACAGCGATGGAAAAGCATATATCATTTATCAGCATATGAGGACTCCGGGATTGCAGGAGTATTTTTATAAGAGCCTCCAGCAGGATAATGGAATTTTCATGACCAAGGGTGCCGTGACAAGTGTT
>WFQS01000147.1 GCA_015486915.1 Desulfobacteraceae bacterium | reverse complement strand
GTACGCATATTGCTGTCTTTACATATAGCGGCCCCATGGCGATTTATATGAAAGAGCTCATTTTTGACAGAGTCTCAAATACTCTTTTTATGTTCGTTGAGAGGCTCTGTAACGCAGTTCAGATCTGACTCATGGCAGTTGAAAAAAAAATGGAGGGGAAAACAAATGGGCATGTATACAGACGAATTGTATTTTAAGCCAAAATTGCAGGTTATTAATGAAGATCAGATTAAACAGCTCCATATGTCAAGTCTTGAAGTGTTGGAGCGAACCGGTATCAAACTGACACATCCCGGAGCCCTTGAACTTTTATCCGGTGCCGGGGCAAGGATAAGCGGAGACCGTGTCAGAATTCCGTCCTGGATGGTGGAGGATGCGATCCGCAGGGCACCCAAATTGTTCAGGCAAGTGCAGAATCATTAAGCGGGCTTGTCATGCATCAGCTGACAAATCCCGGAGCCCCTTTTATATATGGAGCTTTCACAACAATAATGGATATGCGCACCTCAATTTTTTCCTATGGCGCCCCGGAACTCAGCCTGATGACAGGAGCACTTGCACAGATGGCTCAGTATTATGAACTGCCCTTTTTTGGAACCGCAGGATCAACGGACGCAAAGTTCTGCGATGCACAGGCCGGAGCCGAAGCAGCATTTCAGTGTTTAAGCGCCGCTGCAGTTGGCTCGGGACTGATCCATGACTGCAGTTCCTGGATGGATCATGGAAATCTTGTTTCTCCTGAGTTCATGGTTCTTGTTGATGATATCGTTAAATCGGTAAAACATTATATGGAAGGAATTCCGGTTACAGAAGAAACCCTTGCCCTCGATATTATAGACAAAGTCGGACCAGGCGGGCATTTTCTCCAGGAACAGCACACAATGGATCATTTCAGAAAAGTAAAATACTCTAATCTGTTTGAACGGGATGTCTTTGCGAACTGGCAGAATGCCGGAGAAAAAACACTGGAAAAAAGGCTTCAGGAATTGACCCTTGAAAAGATGAAACACCGTCCTGAACCTTTACCAGATGACATCATAAAGGAACTTGACCGCATGCAGACACTGTGGAAATAAAAAACTACTTAAATTGTTACCCAAAGAGGTGAATATGCAATATCAAAATTGATCTGCCTGTTTTTTCCTGGGGAACTATCTTAGATTATGCCTATTCAGTGGTGGCACACAGGGATTATTACGGACATGTATAATTCTTACAGGCCGTCCTGATTTTGCCCGTGGCAGTTTGAGAGATCCCATGAACCGTTTTAAAAAAACCATAAAGGGACTGGGTTGCTATTAGTTGTCGAGATTGAAGATAAAACTTTCTGTGCTTTCTCAATGAAGGAGGGTCTTGAATAATTCAGCCTGTCTTCTTTTTACGATTTATCTTAAATTTTTTAATTTTGTAGTAAAGAAGTTGCCTTGAAATTCCCAGGGCCATGGCTGTTTTTGTTATATTTCCATCGTTGCTGCGAAGAGATAGTTCGATAATTTTCTTTTCGTGATCAGACTGGTTTTTAATCAGGTTGATCCTTTTAGTTTTTGAATGCATATTATTGTTGAACGGATCAGCTGCATCGGGCATTTTCTCCTTAGGTTCGTGTACAGAACTTATTTTATCAGAAAAATCACCTGCACTGTCTGACTCTTGCTGTACCCTGTCTGAGTTGTGCGGCTCTTCATCTGACCTGTGCAGAGATTTATCCTGCCAGTTTAAGAAATGAGTCTGCAGATGCTTAAGTCTTATAATCCGGCCTGTACCAATGATATTCATTGCACCTTCAATGGTGTGCTCAAGTTCTCTGACATTTCCCGGCCATTGGTAATTTTTAAAAAGGTTCATCACTTTATTGGAGACCCTTTTCACGTCCTTATAAAGCATGGGATTGTGTTTTTCGATAAAATGACTAATGAGAATTTCAAGGTCATCGAGGCGATCTCTCAATGGGACAATATGGATAAATACAACGCCAAGGCGGTAAAATAGGTCTGATCTAAGCGTTTTATCTGCAATGGCAATGTGGGGGGCTGTATTTACAGAGCTGATAATTTTCAAATCGATCTCTATTTCCTTTAAAGCCCCGACTCTCCTTACTTTTTTTTCCTGTATCGCCCTGAGTATTTTACTCTGCAGTCCCATGGGCATGGAATTGACCTCATCAAGAAAAATAGTGCCTTTGCTTGTCCTTTCAAATAATCCCGCCTTGTTTATTGAGCCGGTAAAAGCCCCTTTTGATGTGCCGAACAAAATTCCTTCAAGAAGATTTTCAGGTATCGCGGCACAGTTTACAGGTGTGTATTTTTTTGCACTTCTTGAACTGTGATTGTGCATGGCCCTTGCAAAAAGTTCCTTTCCAGTACCTGTTTCACCAAAAAGCATGACAGGTGAAGGCGTTCCTGCTGCCATACGTGCTGAATTTATTGCGTCAACAAAGGTGGTGTTCCGGCCGATGATTCTTTTAAAAGTGATGGATTCAATATTAAACTGCTGGTCTTTGCCCGGCAGGGGCATGGATGCAATGGTTGAAGCCATGGAATGATAGTCCCTGACAAAACAGATGGAGCCGACAAGCCTGCCGCTGTTAAATATCGGCATTACATTGTGGATGGTATTGGCAAATTTTCCCATTCTTGTCCGGTAATAGATGGGCTCATCAACAATGGGCTGCTGCTTTGTCAGGCACTGCATGATAATACTTGTGGAGTCATCAAGATCGTAAATATCTATAACTTTGTGTGATACAGCATCAGCAGGATCAAGTTCGTCAATGCGTGACATGGCGCGATTGTAATAAACAATCACGCCTTTGTCATCTGTGACAAGCACACCGTCACTGAAATTATCAAAAATGGAAAGGTAATCCACACCATCAAGATCATGGATGAATTTAAGAGCTTTATTTTTTTTTGAATCAGCCATTAACCTCTGAATAAATATTCGACCTTATCATGATGTTTAGGATCGAAAATTTTATAAGTTGAACGAGATTGCTTGTCTTCCGGCCCATCTACTTCGTTGCATCAAAGGCCGAATACGTTGAGTATGCAACCTTTAATGCGCCTTGTACATGGGCCGGAATCCTGCGCTATTTCTGTTCAACTTATTT
>WFQS01000146.1 GCA_015486915.1 Desulfobacteraceae bacterium | reverse complement strand
GTTGAAGAACAGCCTCAACCTTTAGCTTCCTGTGCATGGGGAAGCTCTGCATTTACCCTGTCTTCAATACCGAAAAAGTTCTGGATAATCCCCGTTGCAATGGCTGTAATAAACCCTGCAACTGGACGTATGACAGTCATTATAGGGTCAAGAATTGCCCATGAAACAGCAATTGAATCAACACCTGATTCAGGGGTCGCAATCATAAATGCAAGGGCAGCTCCACTGTTTGCTCCCTGTTTTTTTAATCCTGCTGCAACCGGAACTACCCCGCAGGAACACAGGGGAATGGGAATGCCGAATAAAGCTGAAAGTATAACCGGTTTTATTTTACCTGTACCAAGGTATTTTCTGATTTTATCTGCTTTGAAAAAAACATATATGATGCCGGCTATGAGAAAACCGAACAGCATGTAGGCTGCAACGTCAAGATAAATATCCCATGATGAATTTAATACTTTATATACGATATTCATTTTTTAATCCTTTAATGATTTACATGTTCAAGGCTCATGGAAATAAGCGCTGTAACATGGTCGTCGTCAATTGTATAAAAGACGCTTTTTCCCATGCGCCGGTTTTTAACAATCTTTAATGTCCTGAGAATCCGAAGCTGGTGGGAAATAGCAGAATCTGTTTGTCCGCATACAGCTGCAATGTCGCAAACGCAAAGTTCGCAGTCCAGCAGAGCAAGAACAATTTTGAGCCTGGAAGGGTCACTGAGCACCTTGAATATATCCGCCATCCGGGCTATTACCTCATAATCCGGCATTGATTCAAGTGTGCGGTTCACTTTTTTCTTATCAATACATTTTATCTGACATATATCATCCATATAACACCTCTTCAATTGAACATTTGTTCATATGTTAAACATATTAATGAATGATGTCAACTTAAAAATTTATAATTTTTTGGGATCGGAAAATTATTCCTGGTAAGCTGTTGCCGTTATTCCACACCATTTGAAAATCAGGTAATAAAAACACTATTTCTACACGGGTGCTGAAGAAACAGCCGGTTTTTTTAAAGGCAGAAGAACGGTAAATGTAGTTCCTTTGTTTACTTCACTTTTAACGTCAATATATCCTCCAATGGAATCAATAATACCCTTTACAATGGGAAGTCCTAATCCAGTGCCCGTGATAAAGCGGGTTTTATCGTTTTTTACCCTGTAGAATCTTTTAAATATTTTGTCCATGTGTTTTGACTCAATGCCAAAACCGTTGTCAGCCACCTTTACCCGTATGTTATTTCCTGCCATATCTGCAGAAACTTTTATTTCTCCGCCTTCCTGTGTGTAGTTGATTGCATTGGTTATAAGATTGCCGAAAACACTTTCCATGGTCGTAAGATCAGCCTCCATTGCGGGCAGGGGGGAGTCGGGAATTGTAAGGGAAATCGTCTGTTTTTTTGTTTCGGCCCTTGTTCTTAAAAAATCCACAATATTTTTTAGAAGATCGTCAATCTGAATCGGTACAAGTTCTTTTACTGACATTTCCGCTTCAATGCGGGACAGATCCAATAGATCGCCGACTGTGGAAATTAATCCAAGGGTTTTTTCCTTTGCCCTTGCAAGCATATACTGATCATCTTCGGCCATTTCATTGCTCATGCTCTTTACCACCATTGCAAGCTGTTCATGTATGGTTGAAAGGGGGGATCTCAACTCGTGGGATACCTTTGCCATAAATTCCGATTTAAGGTTGTCAAGGGCTTTTATGGCTGAAATATCAACGATGTTCATAACCGTACCAAGGCACTCATGTCTTTCGCCAAGTATGGGCCTGCATTTGGTGAGAAAGAATTTTTCATTATTAATATTTAATTCATGGGAAGGTATATCGTTATAATCGATGTATTTTCCCCTGGAAATATCCATGACAAGATTGATAAGATCTTTATCATCAATATATTGATCAATTGATTTACCGATTCCAATGGCAGAATCAATATCAAGCTGCTGATAGAAAGTCGGATTTATCAGGACAACTATCCCTTTGGTATCGGTTACAAGAACTCCGTTTGGAAGGGAATTTATTATTGTTGAAATTCTGCTTTTTTCCGTATGGAGATCGGCAAGTGTTCTTTTCTGCTTTTCAGCAAGCCTGTCCGCTTTCTGCTTAAGCTTTATAGAGTCCCTTGCACGACTTACAATAATACGCAGCTGATCAGGCTCATATGGTTTGGGTATAAAATCGTATGCACCTATTTTCATGGCTTCGATGGCGGTTTCAATGGTGGCATAACCGGTAATAACAATGACAATGATGCCCCTTTCCATGGCCATGATGTTTTTCAGGACCTCCATACCGGGCATACCGGGCATTTTCATATCAAGAAGAACAATACCAACGGGCTCTTTTTCAATGATTTCAAGGCCTGCATCGCCGGTTGGCGCAAGAAAAACAGTGAAATCCATCCTGGAAAGTATCCGTTTTGCACCTTCTCTCAAATTCTGCTCATCATCAATGACAATAATTTTTTCCGGGTCAAGAATATCCATTGTTTTTTATCTCCTCGGTGTAAATGTGAAACTAAATATTTTCTTTTATGGCTTTTATAAATTCCTCGGGGCCGACATCAATCTTTGTCCACAGTAAAAGAATCTGTCTTGCAGAATGGGCAAGGGGGGTAAATCCGTTTATAAATTTGATTCCTTTTTTTTCAGCCGTATTTCGCCAGAAGTTATTTTTGCGGCCATAGTTGAAGTCCACGATAAGTTCACAGTCTTTTAAATCAAGTTTACCGATGATCTGTGCAAATTCCGGTGATTCCTCTTCACTTGAAACAGATGTGGTGTTAACAACAATATTTGCAGAAAATGGTTTGTCATCAAATGTCGATATCTCCTTTGCTTTACCCCCGCTTTTTTCGGTAATTCTGCTTATGTGTTCTTTTGTGCGGCCTGCAATGGTAACAGAACCTGCACTCAGCCAGTTTAAAATAAATACAACTGCCCTTGCAACACCTCCCGTACCAAACACTAGGGCAGTTTTTTCAGCAACATCAAAGCCTGCTTCCTCAAGAGTATGCATAAAACCTATTGCGTTTGTATTGTAGCCTTTTAATTGATCACCATGACGGATAATGGTATTTACCGCCCCGACAATCTTTGCTCCTTCCGACAGGATATTCATATAAGGCAGCACCGATTCCTTGTAGGGAACTGTAATATTTGCACCATCAATATTTAATGTTTTCAGGGACTGCATGGCAGGACCTATGTCCCCGGGCATCACTTTAAAGGGTACATAAATGCTGTCTATACCGATTCGCTTGAAAACATGGGTAAAAATGGCAGGCGATTTTGACCTGAACACCCTTTCATCACTTAGTATGCAGAATACTTTCATATTTTATACTTTCAAGTAAGGTTAAAAAAATAGTAAGAGTTGCAGTGCAAAAAGTAAATGCTGTAATGGTACTATTGTAAGTGCAATGGATAAAAACAGCATTTCTTAAGACTGTTTTTAATTAATGAAAAATATGGATTTATTAAATAACGACCATCTGGCCGATCTTGAGGCTCTCAGATGGCCTCAAAGACTCAAAGATTCTGAAAAAATGAGCCGTAGACGCGAAGTCAACTCTTATTTTTAAAGAAATTTAACGAGAGTTTCTTATAACGGCCATGAGGCCGATCTGAACTGCGTTACAGCGCCTCAAAAAAACAGAGATTTTGACGAACATAGAAAGAGTACTTGTTCATTTATCAAAAATGAGCTCTCTCTTATAAAAAAACGGCCATGGGGCTGAGCTTGAATTAAACAAAGAGATAAGAACCCGGAACATTTTCTTATCAATGGTTCCGGGTTTTTAAGAAAAATTTATGAAACGAGACTTTTTACACTTTGTGTGATTTCATCTGCAGAAGCAGGTTTTGGAAGGTAATCATCAGCTTCCATGCTCATCCCGTCTGCGTGTGAGTAACGGGTTGATCCAACATGATCTGCCACAGCTGTGAGCATTACAATGGGTATATCACTGTATTTTTCGTCATGTTTAAGCTCAGCACATACTTCATAACCGTCTTTTTCAGGCATCATGACATCTAAGACAATTGCATCCGGGGGATTTGCTTTTACTTTTGCTATGGCTTCCACTCCATCATATGCTACTTCTACATCAAAACCTTCTTTTTTGAGATTTGTCTGTACAATTGAAGCAAAATCAGGCTCATCATCAACAACAAGTATTCTTTTTTTGT
Organism: Desulfobacteraceae bacterium; assembly: GCA_015486915.1. The sequence continues at coordinate 3,587 of WFQS01000146.1, read as the reverse complement.
CACTCATATCATCTCCTCCATTTTAAAAACGTTAAATATTAGTTTACGGTTTTTGTAAAGTTAAATCTACTATTGTTTTAAAGGCAGCTCAATGGTAAAAACAGCACCGCCTTTATCTTGATTATTTGCTGTAATACTGCCGTTATGGTCTTCAATAATCCCATAGGCCATACTGAGGCCGAGTCCTGTTCCTTTTCCCTGTTCCTTTGTTGTAAAAAAAGGTTCAAAAATATTTGGAAGGGTCTTTTCAGGAATTCCAGGGCCTGAATCGGATATCTTAATAAGTGCTTTTTCCTGTTCCTTTTTCAGACGGGTAGCGATTTCAAGCCTTCCTTTTCCTTCCATGGCATCTGCAGAATTAAGGATTATATTCATGAAAACATGGTTTAACTGCTGAACATCTGCAGGTATGTCAGGAAGTCTTTCCTCATAATCCTCAATGATTTCAATGTTATGAAAAAGAGCCTGATTACGGAGCAGAAACAGGGTTCTTGCAATAATTTTATTTAGGTTGTGGGGCTTTACCCCCCTTTTTGTCTGTCTTGCAAATTCCAGAAGCTCTTTTACAATGGAAGTACATCTTTCTGCATCACTTTTAATTCTTAAAATATCCTTTTTTGCATCTTCATTAAGTTCATAGTCTTCAAGCATGAGCTGTGAAAATAAAGTTATGCTGCCAAGGGGATTATTAAGCTGATGTGCTACGCCTGCTGCAAGTTTTCCAAGGGAGGACATTTTTTCCGACTGCAAAAGCTGGGTCTGGGTTTTTTCCAGTTCAGCTTCCATGCGCATTGTTTCTTTAAGATCATGGAAAACACCAATCGTTGCTATTTCACGATCATTTTCATAAACAGTGGATGCATTAAGAAGTATTGGTGTTGTTGTTCCATCCTTTCGTACAACAGTCTGTCTGTATGATTTTATTATCCCCTTTTTTCCGTATTCATCGGATCTCATTTTTTCCATTATAACGTGGGCATCGTTATCGGGGTAGATGTCTTTTATGTTAAGACTGTCCAGGGCCTCTTTCCTTGAATAACCAGATATTTCCGTGGCAGTCTCGTTAAATATGATAATCTGGCCTGTCATGTCTGCAGCTATCACACCGTCAACTGCACTGTTGAGAAGATTCCGCAGAAATGCATTTGACGCACAACGTTTTTCATCATAATTATCAAGGGAAGGCAGAAAAAAATCAAGAACAACAATTGCATTTTGATCTCCATTGGGTCCCTGTATGGGATATGCATATAAGCATGAAGAATCACCTGAATCTTCATCAATATGTATAAGATTCATTGATGGTCTGTTTGTCTGCTTCACCCTGGCAACAGGGCAGTTAAAACATGGATTTTTGCGGTTAAACATTGCAAGATGGCAGGTTTTCCCTTTCAGTTCGCTGTCTTCCATGGATGTATGATCTGGTTTTATTCTTGACGCAAGAATTTTATAGTCATCTGAGATAACAACTATCTGCCGTTTAAATGTTTCAATGGCTTTAATAAGATATTTGTCACTTTTACTATTTATTTCATTCATGCGGAATCCCTTTGAAAACAGCTGTATATAGTTGATCGTAGGGCTTGGTACCTCACTTATTTACTTATTTTAATCCATAATAGAATAACTGTGGTGTGTCAAGGTAAATTCAGAATTTATCTTAAAAAACTGTTGAATGCCATAGGGTTTTTACTGCAATGCAGACATAGTTGATAAAGAGGTATCAGGTAACTTTCCTTAAAGAAATTTTATCCAGTCCATTTATGAACTGTTCTGAAAGTTTTTTTTCTGCGGGATGTTCAAAAATAAGGCCATCCCTTGTTATTCCCCTTATAATGCCATCATAAAGAAACCACGATAAAAGCTTTTTTCCTGCTGTTGTTCTGTCCATCACATCGACAATGCAGGTTTTGTCAAAGGGTTCCGGTGCCAACAGGCTATTGTCTTTTTCGAGAATTGATTTCATGAAATTTGTTATCCGTGCAAGACGTAGCAGGGTTGCTGATTCAAGCTCACTTGTTGTATCTGAAATTGGAAAAGCAGTTGAACGCATCAGGGAAAAATATCCGGGAAGAAGTCCCTTATTTTTGCAAACTGTGTAATCAAGGCTCCCAGGTGCAGGATAATAAATTGAAAGCCCTGCAAGTGTCCTTCTCTCCGCAAGAAAAAGCAGATCTTTCACAGACTGGGACGCTGTCTGGCCAGGAGCCGATGCAATAATATAGGATACTGCCTCCATGGAGTATTTTTCCGCAAGAAAAAGGGCTTTTTCAAAAGATTTTCTTATATCAGGTCTTTTAAATGCTTTAAGCTGTGCCTTTGATGTCGTTCCAAGTGAAAGATTCAGGGTCTTAAACCCGGCTTTTCTCATTGATGCGACAATTTTTTCATCAAGGGAAGGAGGAAAAAGTCCGTTCATTGCCCTGAGCTCGATTTTACGATTCTTAAATAATTTCTCCATTTCTTCAACAAGGGATAGAAACCAATTTTTGTTCAGGGTCAGGTTTTCATCTTCAAAATCAATAAAACCTATGTCATACTTTTCCATCTGGGCTTCAAGCTCTTTAATGACAGACTCTACACTCCTTGCACGGAATTTTGCACAGGAAGAAGATGCGCCCACTGAGCAGTATGAGCATTTCATGGGGCATCCCCTTGCCGTGACTGTGACTGTGCATCCTATGTGTTTTCGTCTGTAAAATTTTCTGTTGATAAGATCCATGTCAGGCAGGGGATAATCATTGAAGTCTTCAATCCAGGCAGGTTTTCCAGTAAATAAGGTGCCGTTGTTCTGTCTGAATACGATACCCGGAATATTTTCAAGGTTTGTTTTATTTTTTATGGCACGGGCAAGATCCGGCATTGACACTTCACCCTCACCCCGGAGAAGAAAATCAACATATTTCGATTCCATGACTTTTTCAGGAAAAACAGTTGGATGATGTCCTCCCATAACTATTTTGCAGTGAGGAAGAAATTTTTTAATAGTTTCGGCAGTACGCAGGGCCTCGTTGGAATATGGAGTAAAAAGAGATGCAATTCCTGTTAGAAACGGTTTTTTTTCCCTGATAAGTTTTCCTATATGTTCAAAACTGTATCCATAATGGCGGAAATGGTGAAAAAGGGAAAACGGTGAAATGTCATGGGTTCCATAATATTTTTCAAGGTGTGAAAATTCTCGCGGAGGGTCAATTATTTTTGATTTGTTAACTGCAAGACTGTCAATGATTTCCACTGAAAAGCCGTTTTTTTCAAGGGCTGCAGCTATACAGGCAAGACCATATGGAATGCTTCTTTTAAATGTGAAATAATAATCTTCAATGGGAGGTTGAATCAGAACAATATCAGGCATTTTTTTATCTTCAAGCCAGGTAAATAATTTTAAAATTTCATTAAATTTTATTAAATGAGGATGTGCATAAAATTTAGTGCAGCTAAAAGCATAAAAGGAATTAGATCAGTCCATCTAATTCCTTTATTTTACTGGTGGGCGATACTGGGTTTGAACCAGTGACTTCTACCGTGTGAAGGTAGCACTCTCCCACTGAGTTAATCGCCCTTTTTTCGAGACAAATTTATAGTCTTTT
>WFQS01000145.1 GCA_015486915.1 Desulfobacteraceae bacterium | reverse complement strand
GCCGTACTGTCACTGATGGTGGCTGTTGCGGTCTGTCCTGTGAAAACAGTGATACTTGAAGGGGTAATAGTAAAGCTTGAACCAACTGTCACAGCGATCACAGCAGTATTGAGATTGCTGTCGGAAACACTTATAATGGCCGTTCCCGGTGTTATTCCTGTAATGGTGATTTGATCATTGGATACACCTGCCTCTGCAACCTGGGCATTACTTGTTTCAACATTATAAAATGTTGAACCTGTAAGCACGGTTATTATCTCGGATGTCTGGGGTAGCAGGGTAACGCTGGTCTGACTTAATGTCAGTTGAGTCACATTGACATTGATGGTTACTGATGCACCGGAATTGTCCTCAATAGTTATAACAGCAGTGCCCGGAGCAACACCGGTAATCGTTCCATCGGTACCTGCCGCACCGCTTATGGATGCAGTGGCTGTGGCATCGGAACTTGAAGTTATGTTATAAAAACCTGTGCCTCCGCTGATTGTAAATGTTTTGGAATATCCAACCGTTACATTGATATTATTTGGGCTTACACCTAAATCCGCTGATGCGTATTGCACGTTGCATAAAGAAATAAAAAATAAGAATAAAACGATAAAAATAAACCTGCAGTAAATTTTATTGAGTAAAATTTGTTTTATATTCAGCATAATTATCCTGTTTTTTTTTATGAAAGTTCAGCCCTGATTTGACTCAGTTCCTAATATAAAAGGCCAGATTAAAGGCCAGACTAATAAAAATTATATATTACTCTCGCAAATAAATTAGTGTTTTTCAAGTTTTTTATGTTAATGGGCTCAATTTATTCAATCTATTTCAGACATCGTCTTCTATATTTTTAAGTCGCCTGACTTTCATAAAAATCCAGAACCGGGAGTTCGTGATTTCCGCTGTAATCATCCTCAACAGACAATCTATTGCCAAGATCACCGATATCGAGTACCCGGTGTATTACCAGGGTCAATAAATCAGGAGTCTGATCAACATTCCAGGCTTCATGGTAAAAACAAGGCCCTGTAACATCAATGACATCGGAGATCAGATCAGATGCCCCCTGGTGAATTTTGTCTATGGTATCAAAGTGTTTCTGTGATTCACCCCCGGGTTTAAATATGGGTTCAATGGTTCCATCCGGGTTCATGTTCAGTTGTTTCAGCTGTCCCTGGGGAGCAGTGAGAACAGCCTCTGTCAACAGTGCATACTTGTTTATTGGAAGAATATTCATCTGGTCCTCTGAAAGCAAATTTCCAAAACATGCATCAATCTTTCCACCTTTGTCTATGACCTGCCTGCAATATGTGTTCGTAACTAAATAATAACCGGTTATGGGATTTTTTAATATCTGCATTAATGCCTTTTGTATGGTTCCGGAGTAGCCTATATCCACGATTGCCGGAGATGTAGTCTCTTCTGCCTGTTCATGCCAGTACTTCAGAAATACCTGCCTGTATTTCATTGCCTGTTGTTTAAAGAAAGGCAGACATAATTCAAGATATCCATGGATTTTATCATAGTCCTGCGGAAGGTTGACCTGTTGCTGCAGGATATCATCATTTAAAAAATTCTTTAAATCAACATCGTTTTCAATACCGAAACGCCCGTTAAAAAGTTGCATCATGCTGCCATGATAATCTCCGCTTAGCAAAATTTTAAAATCATCGCTGGTTTCAATGGCAGTCAGTCCGGCACAAGTCCTGGAACAATAGAAATAGCTGCCAGGAGGTAATTTCTTTTTTTCATGTTTCATTAAAGGGTGGTTAAGTATTCGCTCATAGATCTGATTAAACAGCCAGCCTTCTCGACTTAAAAACAGCAGTGAGGTAATATCATCGGTAATTGCAGTTTTAATAAGCCAGGAAATAAAACTAAGAAGAATAGGACCAATTACAGTGTAGCCGAAAATATCAGGATAAGAAAAAATTTTTGCAAAATCAGAGGGCGTTCTGTCAATATGGTTGGAAATCCGGTTGGCAATCAAACCAAGCACCAGTTCATTTTGCCAGCATTGCTGTTTACGGAAGATCTGAATCAGTTCCCTGCCTCCCTGGAGTTCAGCCAAAAGGGAAATGGGTCGCATTACATGGACAGGGGGGAGAAATTTATTATCAACGAGAATCTGTATATCCGATCTCTCATTATCTCCGATGTGCAGCAATTTATTTTCAGAAATATTTTCTGAAGATAAAACATGCTGCCAGATGGTTCCCTGATCCTTTCGAAGGCCAACATCGCTGGATACATAAATTGAATCAAAAAAGTCCATATCATTGGCTGCAAGAATATCATGGATATGGCTGGTTTCAAGGTACATGTCTGAAGTGAGGATAATGCGCTTTCCGGTGGATTTCAGCATTTTTGCCGTGTCGGATACGCTGGTTCTTGGTTTCAAAATTGCAAGTTCTACAGATATCTCCATTTTTTTCATTTTAAGGCAGATATCCGGGGCGATATTGTATTTTCTGCTTATTTCCTGATAAATGGCAGTTATGGATACATCCTTTCCTGTTGTCAGGTCCTGTCTCAGATGATTTTCAGCGTTTTTACGTTTGTGGAAAAATCCGGGAATATTGAGTTGTTTTTTTATCTTTGCATCGAGCATCCAGAGAACGGCATCCGGGCTGGCAAAGGGGCGTATAAACAAGGTGTCAAAAATATCATATGAAACCACAGAACCAAGCTCAGCAGCATTTAAAATTCTGTTTTGGATAGTATCAGAACAGTACTGGTGTATGATGGATGGGTTTTTGGCAAGGAAAAAAGGCCGGTTATTTCGAAAATATTGCAATCGGTGCTGCATCCCCGCAGCAACAGCGGAAAAAACCAGACATCTCTCAATGGCATGTTGAATGGTATTATCTATCTGCCCTTTTTCCTCGGGAAAATCCTTATAATTCAGATTTAATTCAAATAAAGGCTTCATAGCCTTTGTACGTGCCCAGAACATTGATCCTGCCGGGAAGTCCACATAAAGATTATAGTCTAAGTCCTTAATTCCTATTGCTTTCAGCAGAGGATAGGCATGGTGACGATTTGACAACCATGTAAATGCCCAGTAAGCCAGGCCCGGAAAAGATTCAGGATAAATAATTCCCACCCTGTCATTTGCTGCAAACTGGGCAAGTGTGGCCCTGATTTTCTCTTCGCTGCCAAACATTGAATCCAGAAGATAGAGCCTCCAATCCAGGCCAAACCGGGATGAACCATTGTAACTGGATTTTTTTGTATGAATATGAGCCATGATATCACATTGCTCAAGTTCTTTGCGGAAGGCGACCAGCATTGGTGCAATATCACGCCCCCGGTTCGGAACCTGCTTAATGATTAATTCTGCATTATTATTAAGGTTTTTTTTTGCCATTTTTTCAATGATATCAAGGTCATCCTTTGAAACCACAGAGAGCATCAGGTTATATGGTACCGGAATATTGTTAAGGTAAGTGCATATTTCTTCAAACAGGTCCACATAAAAAATATGGGCCATAATGCCTATTTTAAATGGAGGTAAGTGGCTGAGTTCATAGTCTGTTGGATAAAAGGGATATTGGAAGGTATTGTCATAATAATTTTGCTGGTTCCTGACGGCGGTTTGCATATTAAAGTGCAGCTTAATGCGGGAGAGTGTACCATTCAGGCCATCTTCCTTAAGATGATAAGTCATTTTTTTTACAAGTCGTAGCCATGTTCCGTTTATTTTATGGGTGGCCTGAACACTTTTGCAGACGGTTTTCAACAGGCTCGCTCCCCTTTGACCATAGCGTTTAAAAGCTTTAACTTTTCCTCCAAAATATCGCCACGGCGCTGTTATACGCCAACTGGTTGAATTTAGGACAATATCATGGTCAATTTTCAGATTTTCATGTTCAGATTTCAGGTTGTTATGTTCAGATTTCAGGTTGTTATGTTCAGATTTCAGATTGTTATGTTCCGTCTCTAACAGTCCAAGCCTATGTTCCAATTTTGCATAGTCTTGCTTAAGGTTATTGTGATCACTGGTAAGATCAGCATAGTTTTGTTTTAGTATTTTATTGGCCGTGACAGTTTTTTTGAAATCTATTTTTTTAAGATCTGTCAGCCATGTTTGTCTTGACAAGTGCAGGGCCTTATCCAGTTGCTCTCCATTCCAGATAAACCGCCACTTTTCGAATAACTGTCTGCGGAATCCGGCTATCTCGTCAGGGTGAAGTCCCCAGCCGCCGGCCCGGGAGTCTCCTCCGCTTCGATAACCGGCACTGACCTGATCAACATGATAAAAATCAGTATATTGAGCAAACTGAAGCCATAAATCCCAATCCTCGTAGACCTCAAACGATTCATCTAACCTGCATCCCCTGTTTACCAGTTCTTTGCTGAACAAAACAGCATGAATGGGCATTGTATTTCCCAGCATTAAATAGACTGGATCATATTCTGAATTAAAGATATGAAGGAATTTAGAATTTTCCGGAGAGACGCAATATCTGACTCCTGCATAGGCCGCCAAATGATCGGAATGCTTTTTTAGCGCATTGACCAGTGAATTGATATGCCCTGGCTCAAACCAGTCATCATCATCGAGAAAGATAATGAATTCACCAGATGCGTTATCAATACCGGAGTTGCCAGCTCTGGTCCGCCCAAGGCTGTGTTTGTTAACAACAAGTTTTAATTTTATATCTGTCAGGGGCAGAGAAGCTATAACAGGAGCTATATCAACACCGCCATCGTTGATAACAACTATTTCCAGGGGGCGGTATTTTTGATTTTTTACGGATTTCAGGGCATACAAAAGAGTGTCAGGCCTGTTTTTTGTTCGTATAATCACAGAAACAAGAGGATTTGATTCAGTATGTATTTTTATGGTGTCAACTGACTTATCATTTCTCTGTTTACCCCGGTCAATATTATTTTTGATCGTTTTCCGGTTCATGTAGTGTTTCAGCCTTTGTAAAGGAATAATTTTATTAGATAAAGGCCTTCTATCAAAACCTGTTTTATATATCAAGTTCATTTATACATCCCGTTTTTTCTAATATGACAGATTTTTTTATGGTTTATTTTGTCATTCTG
>WFQS01000144.1 GCA_015486915.1 Desulfobacteraceae bacterium | reverse complement strand
CGTGATGACAGGTACATAGTCGAACTATGTGCCTGTTATCACAACAGAGAAAACGGGCAAAAGGGCAAACAGAATGCGTAAATTATTTTTTGGAAGTTCCCTAAGATATGATTTTTACAATGGTGATTTTTTTTGTCGGACAGGGCAGTCGCCAATGGAAGATTCTTCAATTTTTTTTATAGTTGTTTTTTTGTAATTGATTGTTTTTTAAGGGGAATACAACAATGTTTGATCTTCAGGGCTATGGTTTTCTTCTCGTTAAAGGGGCAAAACTCACCATTGTTGTGGGAATTGGAGCATTGCTTATTGCTCTGTTATTAGGACTTATAGGATCACTTTTCAAGCTGTCTAAGATTAAGTCACTTTTTGTTATTGCAGAAACCTATACCACCGTGATGAGGGGAGTTCCCGAACTTGTATCAATTCTTCTTGTTTACTATGGCGCGCCTACATTGATTCAGGATATTGCTGCTTTTTTCGGTAAAAATATTTATGTTGATTTAAATCCCATGTTTGCCGGAATTCTTACACTTGGCTTTATATATGGAGCATTTACAACGGAGGTCTACCGCGGAGCATTTCTTGCCGTACCAAGGGGCCAGATGGAGGCTGCGCGTGCATGCGGTATGAGTGCTGTGCTTTCATTCAGGAGGATACTGCTTCCCCAGATGTGGAGATTTGCCATCCCGGGCTTAAGTAATGTCTGGATGGTCCTGATCAAGGCAACCGCTCTTATTTCCGTTATCCAGTTGCCCGAGCTTCTCATGAACGCAGGTATTGCGGCAAGAAGTACCCACAAGCCTTTTTCATGTTATTTTGCCGCTTCTTTGATATACCTTGTAATTACCATTTTTTCCATAGGTTTTCAGCAATGGGCGGAGAAAAAAGCCAGCCGCGGCATAAGGAGGGAATAAAAAATGGATATTTCCGTTATTACCAATAATATACCAAAGCTGCTTGACGGGACGGCCATAACATTGGAAATTACAGTTATCAGTGTCGCAGCAGGCTTTGTCATGGCTCTTTTCCTGTCAATAATGAGTGTGTCAAAAAACAATTTCATACGAATGCCTGTGAAATGGTTTGTCTTTTATTTCAGGGGGACTCCGCTTCTTGTTCAGATTTTTATAATCTACTATGGGAGCGGCCAGTTCCAGAGTGCTTTAAGTCATGTGGGGTTATGGTATCTGTTCAGGAGACCTTTTTTCTGTGCTGTTCTTTCTCTTGCTTTAAATACTGCCGCCTACAGTTCTGAAATTTTAAGGGGAGGTATTGAAGGGGTGGATTTTGGTGAAATAGAGGCTGCAAGGGCCTGCGGGATGTCAGGTTTCCTTCTCTACAGGAGAATAATCATGCCGGCTGCCCTGAGAATAGCATGGCCTGCTTACACAAATGAGGTGGTTTTTCTGCTCCAGGCAACTTCCCTTGTTTCAATCATAACTCTCATGGATATAACAGGTGTTGCCAGATTAATTGCTTCAAGGACATTCGCATTTTACGAGATTTTCATCACGGCTGCTGTAATTTACCTTGTTCTTGTTTACGGACTTCTTTTTGTGTTTAAAAAAATAGAAAAGAAAATTACAGCCCATTTGAACCCCGAAGCCATGGCAGCATAAAAGGAAAATTTGTACTTGTGAGTAAAAAGCGCAAACCGTTTTATAAAAGATTTTTTGCAAGAATTATTGCCGCTCTGGTGAATCGTATCAATTTTATCGCCATTGCGGAACGTATGGCTGAAAGTGATTCAGGCAAATCCTTTGCTGAACAATTTGAAGATCTTCCCCCTGCCTGGGAAAATTCTGACAAGATCAGTCAGCTTGCCGTTGAATTGACCATGGAGCAGCTGCAGAGGGATGGTGAAACGATTGATCAACAGGAAATCGAAAGTATAATAAATGAGATTAAAATACGCTACAACCGCGCAACTCATTTAAAAGTGGCTTCAGCCATTGCCCTTGTTTTTGGCCATCTTTTTAAACATCAGAATCCTTATCTTCCATTCACATCTTCCGATGGCCGTGAATTAAAATATACAGATCAACTTAGAAATCACATGGAAAACGGATGCGGCGTGGTATTTCTTATAAATCATTCATCCCATCTTGATGAATTTGTTCTTGATCTTCTATGGCAGTATCTTAAAATGGGACTTCCTGTTTTTGCCGCAGGCCAGAACATGATGGCGGTGGAGAGCATTGCAAAGCTTCTCATGACCGGTTCATATGTCGTTATAAGAAAGGGGGCTTCAAAATTCGAGATGGCAGCATTGTACAATTACTGCAGTGCTCTGTCAAGATCAGGCGAACAGCAGGGAATATTTCTTGAGGCGTGGAAAGGCGGTGCAAGGACAAGGGATGGAAGCCTCAGGTATCCTAAACGTCTTGTGACGTTAAAGGGTGCAATTAATACTGACAGGGATCTTGTCATTCAGCCTGTTGCCATATCCTATTCAGCCGTTCCCGAAGACAGAATGATGTGCTCGGGCAAAGGTGGCTTAACCTGGATTAAAGGCATGGGGTTTTTCAGGACATTATTAAAGTTCCCCTTTCATCCCAGATCATTTTTCTGGCGTTCCCTTGAAAACATTTACGGCAGGGCATATATTTCTCTGCCTGCCCCGATGCTTTTAAGTGAACTTAAGGAAAATTATGCAAATGAAAAAAGTGGGATAGATTTTGCTGAGTTTACAGCCCTTGCCTCCATCAGGGAAATAGCACATACTAAAAAAATCATGTCAATCCAGGTTGTGGCAAGGGGGCTTGTACGTGCAAGGAAAAACAAGATTAAAAATCTTGCAGAAGCTGTTGATTATGAAATGAAATCCATTGAAGAATACCATGTTAAAACCTTTGGCCATCCCCCTGATTTTGAAGATTATATTGTTGAAAATACCGTTGATGATATCATTAAGGACGGGCTTGGGCTATTGAAAAAACGGGGGATTGTGAATCGTTTTGCAAAGGATGAAACAGGACTTCCAGGTGTAAAGGATGAAAAAGCACTTAACTATTATGCAACACATGGAGATCGAAGACTTTACTCTCCCACGGCCGACCAGAATCTTGTTATTGCAGGAGCCGGTAAATGGGGATTTGCACTTGCTTTTCATATTGGGAACCGTTTTCTTGAGGATAAAAAATACAATAATGCAAGCATAACAATATTTGATCCTGATCGTGATTTAATTGAGATAATGGGAAAGACACGGCATGGTCCGGCTGAATTTACCGAAAAATCTCTTCCAAAAAATGTTTTTGTTACTTCCGATCCCCACAGCGCCTTTAGAAAGGCAAGTGAGATCATCGTGGCAGTGAAACCCGATGATTTTGAGTCAAATATTCGCAGTATCGTGGAAGTCTCGGAACAGCCGGTGAAAATAATTGTAACGGCAAGGGCATTTATCCAAAAAAATCACGTTCTTCCATACCATCTTGTTCAGAATATAATTGTTGAATTCGGCAGGGAGGACGTGGACGTTTATACGCTTGCAGGTGCTGTGGAACCCGAAGATTTTATAGAATCTAACAAAATGATTGGAACCCTTGCAGGTCCTGAGAAAAACCTTGAAAACCTCGGTGATTTTTTTACGGCTCCAAATGTGACAACAATTTTTTCAAAAGATCCAATAGGCGTTCAAATCGCAGACATTCTTGCCAGGGTATATGCAGTATGTATCAACTACCTTGCAGGTATTGATCATTCAGAAGGGTTTTCATCCCTTTCATATTTAATGGCTTCCGCATCTGAGGAGGCAAGAACCATGGGCCTTGCCCTTGGGGCATCCCCTGAAACCTTTACAGCAGCAAGTGTTGTCTGGACATCATCCCTGTTTGCCTTTTCCCTTGAAGGTCCTCTGCATGAGTTTGGTAAAAAAGCCGGTAAAGCGGCGAGAAAAGGTAAAAATATCGGATCGATATTTAAAAAAATAAGTAATCAATGGGCTGATGATGATATTCCAGCAAGTACAATTGATGTGATAAATGAAGTCCTTTTGTGCGCGGAACAGAGGGGTCTTGATATGCCATTACTGAGACGGGCGGCAGAGGCCAATTTGGGGGCGTAAAACTATAAAGCAGTATGTATCAACTATCCTGAAGGCCTTGATCATTTTTGTTAAACTCAGATGAGATGCAGAGTTTTTTTCTCTGCATCCCATGCCTTGATAACAATATTTATTAATGCGCTTTTACCATTGTCCATGTCTGGTCAATAATATAATTCTTTTTTCCAAGATCTTTAACAAATCTTAGTGTTTTAATGATTTTGGGTGTCGGCCAGACACTTGGATTATTTAGATCCGCTTTGGAAAGATAGGGCTTTGCTGCTCCATTTGGAGTTGCAAAATGATTATAATTTGACAGCTCAGCACCGACCTTGGGACTGAGAACCCAGTTGATCCATTTATAGGCGGAATCAAGATCAGGAGCTTTGGCTGGGATACACATTGAGTCGACCCATATTTCACTGCCTTCCTTTGGTATTATAAAACCATATTTTTTTGGATATTTGGCAATAGTCTGGACAGCATCACCATTATAAACCATGGCAGCATTTGCAGTTCCGGATATTACATCATTTTTGCCACCAACCCCTCCTTTAAATCCCAGGCATGCTTCTCTTTTCTTGGTAGATATAAGAAGATCTGCTGCTTCCTTCAGCTCCTTGGGATTGGTAGAGTTAAAATCATGTCCCAGGTATAACAAAGTAATGCCAAGCATTTCCCGCACAGAATCCAAAAGATAGAAGGGGCCGGGTTTTTTACTTGGGTCAAATAAAATGGACCAGGACTGAACATCGGCCTGGCTTAGTTTATTTTTGTTATACATCAACCCAATGGTCCCCCACTGCCATCCTGCTGAATATTTATTGCCTGGATCGAAAACAGGGTTGGTAAAGGTTTTACTTAAATTCTTCAAATTGGGTATTTTGGAATGATCAAGGGGTGTCAGCAAATGCAAATGAATAAGACTTGGCATAATATAATCCGATGGAACAACGATGTCATATTGTCCGAGTCCGCCTGACTGAAGCTTTGCCATCATCTCCTCATTTGATTCATATAAATCCAGTTTAACCTTAATACCTGTGGCTTCCTGAAATTCTTTTGGAAAATTGACTTCATCCATATATTCAGACCAAATAAAAATTTTTAGAACCCCGTTTCCGGCCCAGGCGATTCCTGACAAAAAGACTAAAAAGGTTGTAACGATCAGCATCATCTTTTTCATTTTTCTCTCCTTGTTTCTGATAATTAAAAGTTATAACTTCTCTATATTGTTAGTACATCATTACA
>WFQS01000143.1 GCA_015486915.1 Desulfobacteraceae bacterium | reverse complement strand
TCTCCAATGAATGCAGCCTGAGAGAAATTACGGGAGGCAAGAGACATGGCATATCTGTGGCCGTTTGCAACAATGGATGATTCCATGCCGGCCCTGTATTGAAAAAGAAGGCTTTTTAATCTTTCAAGATCTGAAAAATTGTACTGGGAGACAAATTCATTGATCAGGTCAAAGAGTTTTTCAATGTTCCTGTCAAGGGCCTTTCCCTGGAATGCAAGAAATGTGATACATTCCTGTCTGTTTGAAAAATCAGTACCGGCAAAGGGAGAAACGGCAATTCCACCGGTGTAAAGGTCCATAAGCCCCGCCATTTCAGCATAATCCCTCTTTGAAGTGCCAACCCCTGTAAATGCGTGGCAGAAAAAAGGAATCAGATAGAGCATATTTTCCGAAAGTGCGCCAATACCCGTGGGACATGAAAAATAGAGAATACCCGAAGTTGATTTATCGTAGCAGGTGGCAGAGGACACCCCGTCAATGGTATCGGGTTTAATGATCTCCACACCAGCAGGCACATCGGAAAGTTCAAGGCATGGAAGGGATGATATATCTTCTTTTTCCTCCTGGAGTTGTCTAAGCCTTTCCATATCTTTTTTAATGGATTCAAGTTGTTTTTTATCCATGTTCCCAAGAATTTTTGAAAGCTCATTTTTCAGCCTTTTATTTTCCTTTTCCTCCATCTCATGGTCAGGGGCCAGTGTAAAAGTGATTCTGTGCTTATTATCAATAAAGTATTCTTTTATTTTCTGTTCAAGAAAACCGCTCTGTTTAATTTTTTTGTTTAATTTTTCAAGATCTTTGTTAAAATCCAGGCACGAAAGAGGGTCTCCCTCCTGAATCCATGTTCCTGCAAAGGAGAGAAGCAGTTTTATACCAAATGGGTGCGGGGTGTTTGTGATCTCCTTTTTTGAAAATTCGATCTGGTGTATTGCAGAATCAACAAGCATTTTATCTATACCCTTTTCTACAATTTTTTTCAGGGTGGCAAAAATGATTTCTTCTATTTTTTTCACGGAATCACGGGTTATATCCTTTAGCCCGCAGGCAAACATTGTATCTTTCATATCTGAATCAAATCCGGTTGAATCACTTAATGCAGACCCGAGATTTGAATCTATGAGTGCCTTTCTCAAAGGGGATGCAGAGTTTCCAAGAAGAATCTGTTCAAGTACGGTGAGGACAAGGACTTCAAAGGAGTCTCTTATGTCAGCGGTAAGCCATGCAACACATGCCTGGTATTTTTTTTCTTTATTTTCATCCTTTGCAAGGGGGTAAAATGCCGTTGCCTGTTTTGGAGCATCCCACCTTGGCTGGGATTTCACTTTTGAATCGGGATTTTGTCTTGAAAATTCTTTTAAAACATTTTTTTCAATAAATTCAAGATGGCCTTTTAACGGTAAAGACCCATAGGTGTAAAAAAAAGAATTGGAAGGATGATAAAATCTTGAATGAAACTGTTTTAGAGCCTTGTGGGTAAGTTTTGGTATTTCAGAAGGCTCTCCTCCTGAATTAAAGCTGTATGTGGTTGAAGGGTATAAAAATCTCATCAGGGATCTTCCCATGATCTGACTGGGTGATGACATGGCGCCTTTCATTTCATTGTAAACCACGCCTTTGTAAATAAGTTCAGGTCCTGCATCTTTATCCTCTTTATCCCCATCTGTTTTTTCAGGAACGATCACCTCCAGCCTGTGTCCTTCCTGTTTGAAACTTAATTCATCAAGTGCCGGGAAAAAAGCTGCATCAAGGTAAACATCCATGAGGTTATAAAAATCTTTTTTATTTTGCGTGGAAAAGGGATACATTGTCCAGTCAGAAGCTGTAAATGCGTTCATGAATGTGGAAAGTCCCCTTTTCAGCATGGAAAAAAAAGGATCGCGCACCTTGAATTTTCTTGAACCGCAAAGGGCCGTATGTTCAAGAACATGGGCAACGCCGGTGGAGTCCGAAGGAACAGTCCTGAAGGCCACTCCAAAAGTGTTTTCCTTATCCTTGTTGCTGATGTGTATATGCCTTGCGCCCGTTGCAGCATGCTCGAGTTGATACACAACAGAATCAATATCATTCAATCTCTGTTTTTTGATAATTTTGTATCCTGAAATGATATCACCCTTTTTAAGGCCGGGATTATTGATATCCTGTTCTGCTGCCCCGCTATTTTTTTCATGGCCCTGGTTTTTTATGGAATCCAATGTTTATCCCCTGTTTGTTTTTCTATTTTTATATGAAACTCCTGTAAAGCACCTTAAATTCTAAGAGTTTTATTTTTTGTTGTGTGGCTGTCTGATAGAATCCAGATTTGCCTCATGGCAGTTATACAACTTCTGTCAATGACCCTGAACCATAAGGACTGGTTTTATGTCTTTGACCCATTATTTTAAATTGAACATTCCAAAGCGGTCGATACCCGCAATTTATTTAAGGATCGAAAATTTTATAAGTTGAACGAGATTGCTTGTCTTCCGGCCCCTCTACTTCGTTGCATCAAAGGCCGAATACGTTTAGTATGCAACCTTTAATGCGCCTTGTACATGGGCCGGAATTCTGCGCTATTTCTGTTCAACTTATTTCATCTCCGATCCTAACTCTCCCCAATTTCTTGTTTTTTGTACAGGAATTGAGGAGTAAGGCACTAAAGGTCACATTGTCCGTTAAAATTCTTTATCATGTGAAGCATTGTAAGGTTGAATATTTACTATTTAAAGAACAGATATTACATTAAAACAGACATATAAAGCAAGCTATGCTTTTTTTAAAAACGTAATCATCAATAATTACGTCCTGTTTCCATATCTGTTACGAGAAGGCTGGATCAAGTCCAGCCCTGCCTCATGGACGTTTTTTATAAGAAAGAGCTATATTTTGACAGAGTCACAAATGCTTTTTCTATGTTCGTTGAGAGGTACCGCAGCGCAGTCCAGCTCGGCCTCATGGCCGTTTATAAGAAAGTCTTTGTGAAACAACGTGTAACTTTCATTGTTTGTTGTAAGGCAAATCTGGGCTAATTCAGATCTGCCTCGTGGTAGTTATTCAAAGATTTTTTCATCCTTTGCATCTGCTTCGGCTGCATCGGTTTCAAGATTGCGTATTTTGCCCGCCTGTCTGTTAATCCGGTATTCCCTGTACCATTCATTTGCAATGATCATGGACATAATTTCATTTGTTCCGGTCCAGATGGAGGCAAGTCGCAGATCCCTTACAATTCTTTCCACGGGATAGATGTTTGTGTACCCTATACCGCCCATCACCTGCATTGCATTGTTTGCGGCTTTCTGGCAGGATTCAGTAACAAATTTTTTAGTCTGGGATACAAGGCGGCGGATTTGTTTTTCATCTATTTTTGCATCAACTGCCCTTGCAGTTGTATAGATCATGGCACGTGCAGCATCAAGAAGTGTCACAGCCCCGGCCACCTGAAATGAAACGCCTTGAAATGCCGCAACCGGTCTGCCAAAGGCTTTTCTTTTTGATGTATAGTTAGTTGCAACATCAACTGCAGGCATGGCAGCCCCTATTGTCATGGCTGCCGTGCCAAGACGCTCAGGGATCATCATGGTGTTGAAAATTTTAACTGCTTTGTTCAATTCTCCGAGAAGATTTTCCTTTGGCACTTTTACATCTTTAAACACCATTCTTGCAGCCCCGCCTCCCCTGCAGCCCATGAGTCCGTAAAGATATTCGGTTTTAACACCCTGGCTTTTGTCCACAATAAAACATGAAATGGATTTATGGGGCTCTGCATCAGGATCGGTTTTTGCGTAAACCAGAAAATAGTCAGCTCCTTCACCGCCGACAATAAAGCGCTTCTGGCCGTTGAGAAGATAATAATTGCCTTTATCTTCTGCAATTGTTGTTGTTCCGAAAAAATCAGATCCACCCCTTGGTTCGGTTAAGCATTCCGCAGCAAAAATTTCACCTTTAAGCAGGGGCTTTACATATTTTTCTTTTTGCATCTCATTTCCGTGGAGAATTATGGCATCACAAACCAGTTCAGCACCAACACCGAATGTGCAGGCAAAAATATATCCCAGCACTCCGATTTCTTCCATGATCATACAGGTGGAAACCCAGTCCATGTCACGGCCCCCCCATTTTTCAGGATAACGGCATCCCAGGAGGTTGCGTTTTCCTGCTTCCCGGAGAAATTCTTTTGGAAATTTGATTTTATCATCATCCATGTCAAGAATCATCTGTTTTGGAATGGATTTAACAAAATCCCTTGCTTCATCCCGTAATTTTTGCTGTTTATCATTTAATAAATAGTCAAACATGATGTTTTGTCTCCCTTTTTTAATGGCCCCATGGCGGTTATTGAAATTCCCGGCGCAGCTTAAATTTCATGACTTTGCCCGATGGCGTATGTGGTAACTCTTCTGTAAAATGGTATTTTCTTGGGATTTTAAATTTAGCAAGCCTTGTTTTTAAGAAGCGGGACAGCTCCTCTGAATCTATTTCAGCATCTTTTGCAGGTACAATAACAGCCTGCACGGTTTCCCCCCAGTCTTTGTGGGCAATGCCTATTACAGCAGCTTCAGCCACTTTTTTATTTTCCATGATTTTATCTTCAACTTCCTTGGAATAGACGTTTTCCCCGCCTGTTACGATCATGTCTTTAATCCTGTCCACTATGAACAGGTATCCGTGCTGATCAATACGTGCCATGTCACCGGTACGGTACCAGCCGTCAAAAAAAGCTTTTTCACTTTCCTCCTGTTTATTGAGATACCCTTTCATCATACTTTTTGCTTTAAGCCATATCTCACCTGTTTCTCCGTGTTCTGCAGCGGTTTTGGTATCTTTCATCACTTTTATCTCGGCTCCCGGCAGGGGACGGCAGCCAATGGAACCCGCATGGTTTTTATGGTCTTCAGGCAGAAGTTCCGTACCGCTGGGACCTGCTTCCGTCATGCCGTACACCTGATAAAATTGATCTGACTTATAGCTTGCAACAAGTTTTTTCACTGTTTCAGGAGCGATGGGACCCCCTCCATATATCCAGGCTTTCATTGATGAAAGATTAAAATCATTAAAATTTTTAATCATCTGTAAAGGCATTATATAGGAAATAGGCGCACCGAAATAAGCTGTAC
This sequence comes from Desulfobacteraceae bacterium, assembly GCA_015486915.1. The sequence continues at coordinate 109 of WFQS01000143.1, read as the reverse complement.
AGGATCTTTTTTCAATGGCTTCAAGGAAATAAAGGGGATGATATTCACGGATTATGACATTTGTTCCGCCCACAATGTTGGTTCCCATGAACCAGTTGTTTAAAGGTGA
>WFQS01000142.1 GCA_015486915.1 Desulfobacteraceae bacterium | reverse complement strand
TGTTATCTGAAAATCTCCTCTTATCTTCCTTTTCCTTGTGAATTCTATTTCAACGGCCACAACTACATTAAACATCAGCTGGATCAGCGGGGGGTGACTTACAGGATGAAAGACAATGCCTTCACTGACGTGTCAGATCCGAATGCTCTTAACCAGGCGGCCAGGGAAATCGACGGCAGTATGATCCAGCAAAGAATCAATTATTGGATGAACCTGTTTTTCAAATTTGACAAAGGAAAGTACGCCACCCGGTCCAAACACCTTAACCATGACTGGTACCTGTCACAGGTGGAAGTCTGTTCCAATGTCATTTTTAAATCTGCCAGATTTTGCGCCAGTCTCTTTGAACGGCTTTTGGATAAATTCGCGCGTGTCGGATTGCCCGACACCATTGCCAAAATATTCACCCGGCGGCCAGCCCGCTCACATTCCAAATCTTTCTGGAGACTGTATGACAACAATGCCTGCATCAAACACTGGTTCAGGGGAAATGCCATCAAGCAGTATAACAAAACCGGTTATTACATCAGGACTGAAACTACCATCAACAACCCCAAGTCGCTGGGGCTTCAAAAACCTGTACTTTATTTGCAGGCCTGCTTGTGGTTTGGTCTTGGATGCAATGACCGCTTATTGAACTGTTGCGCTGATGTGGATGTATCCTCCATTTATGATGGGGAAGCCGACCCTTTTGACCAGCCGGTTCTGGATCACAAGGACCGAAAAGTCACAGCTCCTGACTTAAGAAAGGAACGCCAAATGGCCCTTTGCAGAGAGCTTCTCAAACCCAAATATTCGGTCCATGGGTTCAAGACCATTGATCTGAAAAAGGCTTTGAATAAATTTTTTTCAAATTCTGCACAAATCCGGTATGAAATGATCAAATTGATCTGTCGTGGCGCGATCCAAAAACAAAAAAACAAATCATTCTATAGGGTTACACCAACCGGTTGGAAATGGCTCTGGGCATCAATTACCTCAAAGCACTATTTCAGAAACCCTGTAATTTCAGCTGTTTTCAAAACAGGCACTCAAAATCTTCCAACACAACCATACATTTTGGAAGAGGGTCTGGGTCTAATCAATCAGGGGTTAAGCCAGATTACACAAGGTCTGACAGTGAATATGTGAGCTTAAAAAAACGTAAATTTTTCTCACGTTTTTGAAAAACAAAGCATAGCATGCAAACCCAAATACTATTGCTCAACAATTTTTTTCATTACATCACCATATGCAGACTTTAATTTTTCGTGAACGTCCTTATTTCTGGCGAGTTCATTCAGGGTCAAACAACCGTCTCCTGCGGGGAGGATGACACGATAACAATTCGGCCTATGTTTCTTGTCATTCCTAAAACAATCAACAAGAATATCGAAATCGACTTGTCGCAACAGCCCGGAGAGTCCGGAGACCTCCGAGAGGAGGTTTATTGTATAGTTCTCAAGATTCAGGCTGCGCGACACCCCTTCCTCTTTCAGCAAAGACTGCTGCCTGGAGAACTCCACGGCAACACACATTCCTATGCCGACGGCAATCCCATGACTTAAACCAAAATCCAGGGAGGACTCAAGCGCATGCCCAAAGGTATGACCATAATTGAGTAGCAGGCGTTCTTTTTGATCAAACTCGTCAATCTCGATAAATCTTTTTTTCGCCCCGAGACAAAGCTCAATTATCTCCTGAATATGGTTCTTGCTTTCCTCTACACTCGAAGACAGGACAAGATACCTCTCTAAATCAGCCGGTGAGCTTGCATAACATATCTTTACCGCCTCACATAGACCATCAACTATCTGAGTGGCAGGCAGGGAGTCTAACAGATCGATATCTATATTTATCTCATCCGGTGGATAAATATTGCCGACAATGTTTTTATATTTGCCAATGTTAATAGATGACTTACCTCCGATACAGGAGTCAACCATGCCTAACGAATAAGGATAGGTCCGTGTGAGGCACGAACCACGACCTTATCCGGTTATTGAACAAGCCCGGGATATTTAAGAGAGTCTGATTATAAGAAAATATGTTTTTCTGACTGGAGATTATACATCGGATTTTATAAGGGGTGACTTTTTAGAAGGCGCAGGAATGCCTCAACCTGAAAACAGATTTTAAAATTTTATGTATTCATATGATTTTGCTTCCTCCTTAAATTTTAATTAACTGCCGTTTCAGCCAGGGCACAGATCATCCGGGTTCATATGGTCTTTGACAGAATCCTGCAATGACCATAACCGATTTACAGCAGGGGCATTTAAAAACCGGCCTTGGACGTTGTTTGATAATTTTGATATTGACATGGAGAACGAGTTGCACAAGAAAGAGAAGTTTTTTCGCATTCCCATGGAGAAAACCAAAATCCCTGACTCTTCTGAACCCTTTTGGAAGGGCATGCTGCACGATAAGATGCAGAAAATCTTCTCCTGCAAGTGTGCGGTACAGGTCAGAACCGTGGGGACATGCCCAACCTTTGCCACAGTGTGAAAATTGATCTGGACAAGAGAAAATTGGAGACGTCATCCACGGAAAAAATGCCGCCCGGGGAAAAGGCTTTTGGAGAACTGCTTCTGTCCCAGCTTGGAGATGATGATTTTAAATTCCTGGAGACCAGGCATTTTGCCTATAAAAATAAAATTACAAAAGCAGCGGATATCAATGAAATAGAGGGCTATTTTGACTACGATGAAGTGGAGATGAACGGGTTGATGTATGCTTACAATGGTATTTTGCCGTAT
>WFQS01000141.1 GCA_015486915.1 Desulfobacteraceae bacterium | reverse complement strand
GTTAAAGATGCCTGGACTGCAATACCTGCGGTTTCGCTGTCCCTTATCTCACCTATGAGCATCACATCGGGATCATGGCGAAGAAATGAACGCAGTGTATTTACAAATGTAAGTCCGATGGAAGTATGCACCTGAACCTGATTTATACCGCTCAATTGATATTCAACAGGATCTTCAACTGTAACGATCTTTTTATCAGGTGTATTAATCTCATTTAAGGCAGAGTAGAGTGTTGTTGTTTTTCCTGATCCTGTGGGGCCTGTAACAAGAATGATACCATAGGGTAAATTTATCGTTTTTCTGAACTTTTCAAGGGCATGACCGGAAAACCCCACAGCATTAAGGTCAAGCTCAACAGATTCGGTATGGAGCAGCCTGAGCACCAGGCTTTCACCAAAGCTTACGGGAATGGATGAAACACGTATATCAACTTCCTCTTTACCCGATTTTATCTTGATGCGGCCGTCCTGGGGAAGACGTCTCTCCGCAATATCAAGTTTTGCCATGAGCTTAATCCTTGAAGTGATTGCCGCCCTCTGCTTTACAGTTATTGATTCCTGATCATGCAGTACCCCGTCAATCCGATACCGCACCTGTACGGAATACCGTCTTGGTTCTATGTGTATATCCGAGGCTCCGGCATCGAGAGCCCTGTTTATGATATGATTAACCAGCCTGATTACAGGAGCTTCAGAAGCCATGCCCTTAAGCTGTTCAGGATCTTCCCATAGCTGATCTTCAAGGGATATATCATCTTCATTGTCCTCACCTGACATATCAGCATCTGCTTCATACCACCTGTAAAGATATTGACTGATGAGATCCTCTTGCGCTTTATAGACTTTTAGAGGTTTGTCGTATCTTTTCCTTATAATTTCACGTGTATTAAAGTCACAGGGATCAACCATTATAACCACAAGGAAATCTTGTGAATCATCCACGGGCAGGAACCTGAATTTTTTCATGAAACTCATGGGCATAAGGTTTATGGATGGCGGATTTTCAGGAAGGTCATCCTCGGTGATCTCAGGGATATCCTCTCCTGAATAGAGACAATCGTTTAACATATCTGTTTTATCAGCAACTTTTGATCTTTTTTTGAAAAAAGATCCTGATTCAGAAAAACTCTGCCACAATTTACCCATTATTAATAATTACCAGGCTTAAAAAAACAGTAAAAAAATATATTATACCTTTTTGCACAGGCATTTATTCCCAGCTTACAATATCTTTATTCATGGCGCCTTCTCCGCCTTCAGTACCATCCATGCCGTAACTGAACAGATCGTAGGCCCCATGATCTCCGGGAGATTTATAATGATAGTCAAAACCCCAGGCATCCTTTGGAACAGGTTTGGGCAGATAGGGTCCTGCCCATGTTTTCAAATCTCCGGGTTTTTCCCGTAAAGCCTGCAATCCCTCTTCAGTTGTCGGATATCTCCCGTTATCCAGCCTGAAATCGTCAAGGGCGGCACCAAGCAGTGATATCTGGGCTTTGGTTGTGCTTATCTTTGCCTTGTCTACTTTTCCAAAAAATTTCGGAGCAACAAGGGCGGACAAAAGACCTATTATGATCATCACCACAATCAGTTCTATCAAAGTAAAGCCATCGTCCTTTTTCACTATATCTTTTGACTTAACTATATCTTTTGAAAATATATCCTTTGAAAATTTTTTTAACGACATTATCATCTCCATTTATTTATCAATTTAAACAATGTTTTATAATAGATTAATTTTTTATTGTCAATCAAATCCAAAGCACACTATTCCCGCAACCCAAAATTTCTTCCTTTTGATGATAAAAATTCAGGAGCTACGCACCAAATCCACAACCGATCTTATTAAAGCAGAATAATCATATTTTGTGTGAGTCCTTTAGTCTCTTAATTCTTATTTTTTTGGCAAAAGAAAAAAATATGTTTTGCTTCCGGCTTGTCCAGGTTTACTTCTGGCTTGTTTAGGTTAGAAAAATTTCAAAGTTCCTTTGACTATATTTAAGAAAACTGTTAATCCGTTTTTACGGGTATAAAAGATACACGGCGGGCGATGCCCGCAAACCCATTTGCCTTTTTCCAATTGCTTGTTCTTTTGACATGAATTGATAAGTAAGGCGCTAAAATAAACAAAGCGGGCGACGACCGCAAACCAAAAATTTCCTATTGTTAATAACAGGACTTCAGGTGTAAAGCAGAGGATAAAAATGAAACCGGCAATTATTCAAAAAAACGGTTTATACGCTTTAACGCTGGAATTTGCATCCGGTTCAGTTGGAGCACCGTTTCTCGATACCATCAATACCCTTGTTAAAGAGGAAAATGTAAAAGTTCATCTAACGACTTCACAAAAAATAATGCTCCTTGATTTGACGGAAGAATCTGCAAAAAAGGCTGTTAAAAGATTAGATGCCCTTGGGGCAGACTACAAATTTCCAAAGCAGGTCTATCAGCCCAGGGTTTGTGTGGGATCTGCATACTGCAAATTAGGGCTTACGGATACGCTCCGGTTCGGAGAGCGTATTTATGAAAATTTTGCCCATGTTGATATCCCGTATAAGCTTAAAATTGGGGTAAGCGGCTGCCGGGCGTCATGCGCACATTCAACCCTTGCTGACATTGGATTTATCGGCAGAAAAAGCGGTTACACTGTTTTTGTCGGAGGAAAATCCGGTATAAACCCGGAACAGGGACAATTGCTTGCCCAATCGGTGAACGAAGACAATGCCCTGCAGATTATGGAAAATATAATTAAACTGTATTGTAAAAAAATTGAGCACGGTAAAAAAAGACAAAGGGTATTTCATATTATTGAAAAAATGGGCTTTGACAAGTTCAAATCCCTTGTAATGCAATAATGACATATTTTATCAGATTTTTTGATTCTTTCAAAGGAGCATACAAAATGACCGACAAATCAACAGGAGTCAGCATAACTATTCTTTTACCTGCGGGAAGACTTCCCCTTGATGTAATGAAAGCAGCCCACGATCTCGCTGAAAAGTATAATTTT
>WFQS01000140.1 GCA_015486915.1 Desulfobacteraceae bacterium | reverse complement strand
CTGTAGATCAGGGAACTGTTTTTGGAATTGTAGGGCCAAACGGTGCAGGGAAAACCACATTGTTTAATATAATAAGTGGAATGTTTAAGCCCAGTTGTGGGAAAATATTTTTTAACAATAAAAATACCACAAATTTTCCTGCATATAAAATGGCTATGGCAGGTATTGGCAGGACTTTTCAGGTTGTAAGGCCTTTTTCCTCTTTAAATGTGCTTGAAAATGTGATGACAGCCTATGGTTCACGATTCTACTATGGTGCAAAGATATTTGGAAAATGGAAAAAAGATAAATATATCAGGGAAGTTGAGACCATATTGAAAAAAACAGGCCTTTTTCAGTTAAAGGATATAGAGGCAAAAACCCTGCCCCTTGGAGTTCAGAGAAAACTTGAAATAGCAAGGGCCCTTGCAGTGAGCCCGAAACTTATTCTCCTTGATGAATCTTTTTCAGGCTTGAGTTTTTCCGAGATGGACGAACTTAAAAAACTTGTAACGGATATAAACAACGAAAATATTTCCGTTCTTGTTATAGAGCATAATATGCCCGTTGTCATGGAGCTGTGTCATGATGTCATGGTACTGAACCACGGTGAGAAATTAACTGAAGGAAGCCCTGAAGAAATAATCAACAACCCCGATGTGATAGAAGCCTATCTTGGTAAAAGCCATGCTTGAAATAAAAAATCTTTGTGTAAAATACGAAAACATAAAAGCCGTGACCAACATTTCCCTCAGTATTGAAGAAAAAGCATGTGTTGCGGTTGTGGGGGCAAACGGCGCAGGTAAAAGCACACTTTTAAAATCCATCATGGGTTTAAAAAAGGCTGACCGTGGCAGCATAGTTTTTAACAACAGGGATATTACCAATTTTCCCATCCATAAAAGAGCGAACCTTGGCATGTCGTTTGTTCCGGAAGGTGCAAGGGTTTTTCCGGAGATAAGCGTTCTTGGCAATCTCTCCATCGGGGCCTACAGGGAAAACGATAAAAATGAGATAAAGAAAAGATTTGAATATGTTTTTTCCCTTTTCCCCCGTTTAAAGGAAAGGCAGAACCAGGCGGCCGGCACATTATCCGGAGGAGAAAGACAGATGCTTGCAATGGCAAGAGCTTTAATGGGAAAGCCTGAAATTTTGATGATAGATGAGATTTCATTGGGTCTTATGCCAAAACTTGTTGATACGGTTTTTGAGATTGTTGCAAGACTTCACAAAAGCGGAATAACGATTTTGCTGTCAGAGCAGAACGCCCATAAAGCAGCTGAAATTGCAGACAGGATATATATACTTGAGCTTGGAAGTGTTGTAAAGGAATCAACGCCCCAAGGCCTGCTTGAAGATGATGAAATAAGAAAGGCCTATCTCGGCAGATAAACTGTGAGAGCTTTGCACACGTCTTTGTCTGGCAGGTTTTGTAATAGCGTTTGGTAAGTTACAGATCAGGCATCAATGCAGTGCCGATGCACCTGTATTTTTTATTGTGTGCTGCTGTTCCTCTATCACCAGACCTTTTTTATCATAGTTCTTTCCATTTTGACAGTGACTTCACTTAAAAGACTTTAATGCAGAATGCCAAGACAGTTGACAATCTAATTTTTTATTTTTTTAGGTTTCATATGGTTTTTTTTCATGAGCCAGTCAATGATGGCATCCGGTGCCGGGTTTTCAGGCGTATCAGCTTTATCTTTTTCAGTGTTAAATTTAATGGATTCCGATAATTTGTGGTCTGGTGTCCGCACTGCATCATTTTTTTTGGCAAGTATTTTTATGGTGGAATTCGTCTGATCTTTTAACAGAAAAACTTCTTTAATAAACACCTCCAGGTCACGGGCATTCAAATTTTCAGGTATGTCAGGTATAATGTCTCTTGGTTTGTTTTCGTTTTTGATAGTTTTTACAGGAACAGTGGAGGGCAATTTCCTTGTTTGAGTAGAGGGGGCAGGGGGGGTATATCCAAGGCCTGTATCCAGCCTTGCAGGATGCCTGCCATTAAGGGCGTTTGCTGGAATCTTATCTGCCATGGCGGGTAATTGTCCCGCCTGAAAAGAGTTGGCAGGGGTATATCCAAGTCCTGTATCATGTACTGCAGTAGATTTTGATCTTGAATTTTTTACTGTAATTTTTTCGGGGGAATTTTTTTTTACTACTTTTCTTGTCTGCGGTGGTGGAACCTTTACCGGAGAATTTAATTTTTTAGATGTTGTTTTCACAGGATTTATATTCAGATGAAAATCGAACAGCTTGTTTTTTATGGCAGAGGTGAAATATCCGGTATAAAACAGAACAATAATTCCAGACAGGATTAAGCAGAGCATTGCCAGCACAGCAATATTTTTCTTTTGAAATCCCTGTCTGTCTGGGGAGGGCTTTGTTTTTTCGGATTTTTTTTCCAGGATTTTTTTTCCAATAGTTTCGGTGGGTATTTTAACTGTCACAGTGGGAAGTTCAAGTTCATGAATAACCTGCTGTATTGTCGGTAAATCAACAATTTTCATGTTTTTTGCAAAAGCCGCTGTGAGAGCCTGGTCACAGAAAATATTTATCAGGCGGGGAATGCCATGTGACTTGATATACGCTTCGTGGATTGCAGATATTAAAAAAATTCTTCGAGTGGTTCCGGATATTTCAAGCCGTTTATTGATGTAAGCCTTGGTTTCCCCTTCATTTAACGGTTTTAGAAAGGCCTGAACAATTTTTCCGTTCTGTTCAAACTGTCCTGATCCCGTTTTCAGGAGTCCCTGCAGTTCCAGTTGACCGGCAAGAATTACAGATAAAACATTGTTGAGATCAAATTCTGCCCATGATAATATTTCTTTTAAAAATCGTTCCGGTATACTCTGTGCCTCATCCACTATGATCAGCACTTTTCTATTTTGTTCTGAAGTGAATTTTAAAAAGGAACGAAAAGCGGATGAGAAGTTTTCTACCTCTTTATACTGCTGCTCAAATCCAAAGGCACGTGCAATGAGAAGAAAAAGCTGATATACCTCCAGACAGGGATTTTCAATTTTTACAAACAGAGTTTCATCATCCAGTGTCTGGATAATCTCATTGATAAGAGTTGTTTTGCCAGTGCCTATATCTCCAATCAATGCCATCAGGCAGTGAGTCTTATCTCCCATACTTCCTTTTAATGATGTTAAAGCAGAGGCATGCTTATATCCCAGCCACAGGAGGTCATTGTCGGCGCTGATTTGAAAAGGTTTTTTTTTGAGGCCGAAATGCTGACAATACAATTTTCTGCTCCATTTTTCAGTCAATGCCCAGTAGGGTTATAATATTTTTTTAATGGCTTCAAGCAGTGGATTTTTTTCCATTGGATGTTCTTTATCCATATCTGCATGTATATATTTTTTTACACAATCATATTGATCCCAGCCTTTCAGGGGATAATCAAGGTCCACGCTTTTCCATTTTGGATGGCCATTTTTCCTTAGATAATCCAGATTGTTGTAGACAAGCTCAGCAAATCTTCCCACATGATCGCAATTATTTCGTCTGAAATCAAATGATATGAGAACAGCCTTAACAGCAACGGTATTAATAGTTTCAGGCTGCCATGCATAGGTGTTGGAAGGGATACTGGCAGTTGGATAAAATTCGGTTATACTTTTATTTGTTATGGGAACAAGATGAAGGCCCTCAGCAGCGGACACATTTTCGGAAAACAGTTTAACTGGAAAGCCTGCCACATAGAACATGGCATCAATGCTGCCCTGCCTGAGTTTCGACAAAGCCTTGTCTGTACCGATGGGCAGGAGTTTTTCCGGCTTTATCCCGGAAACTTCAAACAAAAGTCTGGATGTCATATATGTTCCGCTGCCCTCCTTACCTATGGCCACGATTTTTCCTTCCAGATCGTCAAAGGAGTGAATTTTATTTTTACCGAGAAGATGAACTTCTTCGTTATACAGGGGGAAAATCATTTTTATTTTTCTGGCAATACGTCGAAGGGTTGCATTGGTTTTAACTTTAAGTACAAATGCCAATACATCTGACTGGACAATTCCCATCTGGGTTTTTGGTCTTTTATAAACAGCATAAACATTTTCCACAGACCCGCGGGAGTTGTAAACATCGAGGTCAAATCCATATTGCTTTGACATTTTCATCATGTCCAGTCCGAATTGAAAATAGGTACCCTGTGTACCGCCGGTGATTATTCCCAGGTCAACTGCTGATGAGATCCCGGATATCCCTGTCAAAAAAAAGATAACAAGTATGATTAGCCCTTTTTTGTTCATAACACCTCCATAATTTTACTTTGTTTGTTTTATCTAAATCGAATGCAAATTGAATGTGTTTCATGGAAACCAAGATATGGTATCTTGTTTATCAGATATGGAAACAATGTCAAGAAACAAATAGTCCTGTAAATTTAATATAACTGCCATGAGGCCGGTCTGGATTCAGGCTGCAATTCTGCTCACAATAAAAATAAAATAGGCGTGGTAAAATTACGTTTTATATTTTTTTTATAAGAAAGAGGGTACTTTTAATAAAGTAACAATTGTATTCCAGAGCAGAGATTTTTTTGCAGGCTTTTCAATTGAAATTGTAAAAACTAATATATATTAGAAAACGATATAAAAATATATATATTGACAGGCAATATGCCATATTATATTTTATCAGGTTAACGATTGCAGATATATTATATATTTTCATATAAACTGCCATGAGGCCGATCTGGATTGACCCAGCCGCTTCGCAACAAATATAGAAACTCTTACTCCAAAAGGGATTTTACAGGAGTTTCATTTAAAAAAATGTAGAAATAAACGTAATGGTTTACGT
>WFQS01000139.1 GCA_015486915.1 Desulfobacteraceae bacterium | reverse complement strand
GTTTTTACGCATTGGTTCTAAGGAGACAGTACACTGGCAGGTCAAAAATGGATAAAATTGCCCAGGCTCTTCAAAAAAAATTTCAAAAACATAGAATCGTTTTCTGGTATGACACAAAAAAAGAACTGCGGACAGATTATGAAAAACTTGAGTTTTCAGATATAGAAAAAATTGAACTGAACAATAATGAGTTCAGGGTCAAACATCGGATTCTTCGGGAAGAGCAGGATAAAAAATTTCTTCTTTACCATGAAGGAGAATCCCCTTTTGATCTTGATAACTGGCTGCTTGATGTTCAATTGGCATTTGGCGAATTCAGAACGGATCAGTCTGCTATCTGGTTAAATGAGCTTGGGTTAGGCCTTGAATTTTCAGATATTGTTGAACAACATTCTGTGTTTTTTAATGCTGTAAAGAGAAGAGAGAATCTAAAAAAAATACTGAGTTCAGATGACACACAAAATGCTGTAAGGATAAAAATACTTGCGGTGTGTACATCCTCAGACCCACGAATAGATGATATTCTTGAAAACCTGCTTGCTGAGTCTGCCAATAAAAAAAATAATAAATTAAAACTTGTGGAGAACTGTGGCCTGGATAACTTTTTATGGAACCGGCTGGAAGTCTGCTATGGCTATACATCCGATTCACCCGGCATCAAGGATTTTACAATTCAGTTGTTCAAATCTTGTTATGAGATGAGTCTCGGTAATGAATCTGAGCTTAATCCCGATGCCTTAGTATTCCTTAAACGATGGAAGGACAGTATTAAACAGCAAACCGCATTTGAAATTCTTTCAAAAGAATGTGCTGAAATTCTATGCATCGAGAATGACCTGCAGCAAAGAGATATCTCATCTCTTGTGGAAAATGATTATTTTGAACTTGTGGATCGAAAAATATTAAGCGACCTGGTTAAGAATGTAGTGGATCAAACCATTTCAGTGAAAGATAGGGATAGTTTAATCAGACAAAGAAAAGCAGGTCACTGGTACAAGTGTTACAAAGACCTGTATCTGGCTATTGATTATGGTGCACGGCTTATCAAATTTCTGGAAGAGACTGAGCTTACCATGGAATCAATGGATGATGGGTTTACCAAATATACCAGCCACTGGTATTTAATCGATCAACTTTACCGTAAATATATTTTTCATACCAAAAAATCCGGTCAGTTATCAATGCTCAGGGACCTCTCTGATAAGGTTGAGAACCATTATTCAAACAACTATCTACTGACAGTGAACAACAACTGGCAGAAACATATTGATGACTGTGACAGCTGGAATAAGTTTAAAATTGATTTTCAAAGACATTTTTTCAGCAAAATGGTGCTTCCATTCCTTGATGACAAAAAAAAGGTGCTTGTCATTGTCTCAGATGCCCTGCGTTATGAGATTGGACATGAACTTCACAAACGTATCCGGCAGGAAGATCGGTTTGATGCCGAAATAGACTCCATGTTATCCACAATTCCAAGCTATACCCAACTTGGAATGGCATCTTTGTTACCAAACAAAGAGATAAAGTTTGCTGATGATAGTTCGACAACGGTATTTGTAGATGGACAGAGTTCCCGGGGCACTGAGAACAGATCAAAAATCCTGCAGAATGCTGTTAAAGGCAATGCCAGGGCAATACGGGCAGATGAATTGATGGGAATGAACAAAATCCAATGCAGAGAATTGTTCCGGGAGCATGATGTCGTTTACATATATCATAATCAGATTGATGCCATTGGTGATAAAAAGGAATCTGAAGGAAGGGTTTTTGATGCGGTTGAAGATACGCTTGAAGAGTTGATGAAAATAATAAAGAAACTGGTTGCAGCCAACGCTACCAATCTATTGGTGACATCGGATCATGGTTTTATCTATCAAAATAGAGTTATTGAAGACAGTGATTTTCTTGGTGTTGACAGTACAGATATAGATGCCATACACCGTGACAGGCGGTTTTTGCTTGGAAAAGGATTACCACAAAATTCCGGTATGAAAACTTTTACTTCAAAAGAAGCAGGCCTTGAAGGGGATATGGAAATCCAGATTCCAAAATCTATTAACAGATTACGGTTAAAAGGATCTGGCAGCAGGTTTGTTCATGGCGGTGCCTCGTTACAGGAGGTTGTTATTCCTGTCATTAAAATCCATAAAAAACGCAAAAGTGATATCTCCCAGGTCAGCATTGATATTCTTACCGGTTCAACATCTTTTATTACGACCGGCCAATTTTCTGTTGCTTTCTATCAAGTTCAACCAGTTACAGATAAAGTCCAGTCAAGGACTCTACGTGCAGGAATTTATTCAAAAGATAATGAACTGGTTTCAGACAGTCACAACCTTAACTTTGAATTCACTTCTGAAAACCCAAGAGAAAGAGAATTAAAAGTACGGTTTGTCCTCACCCGGAAGGCTGATAATCTGAATGAACAACAAGTCTATCTACGCCTTGAAGAACAGGAACCTGGAACAACTTACTTTAAAGAATACAAATCAGCCCGATACGTGATAAGGCGATCATTTACCAGTGATTTTGACTTTTAGTCTCTTAATTCTTATTTTCTTGTTTTTTTGGCAAAAGAATTAAAGAAAATCGTTTTGGCTCTGGCTTGTCCAGATTAGGAATTTAAATTATGACAGCACTTGATGACAAGATAAATGAACATTTTTCTGGACTCGTTGTCCGTAAAGATCTGGTTAAAATAGTTAAAGGCAATGCTATTGTTCCTTCTTACGTTCTTGAATATTTATTGGGTCAGTATTGCGCCACATCAGATGAAGAAAGCATAAAAACCGGTATTGATACTGTTAAAGATGTTTTAAGACAGCATTATGTCCATAGAAGTGAATCAGGCCTGATCAAATCCCTCATCAGGGAAAAAGGCCGTCATAAAGTTATTGATAAAGTCATTGTTGCCCTGAATGACAAAAAAGACGTATATGAAGCTGTTTTTGCCAATCTCGGTATTAAGCAGGTTCTCGTTGATTCAGATACTGTGAAAAAACATCCTAAACTTCTTGTAAGCGGTGTATGGTCTATAGTGGATCTCGAATATGAACATTTTGAAGACAAATCAATATCGCCATGGATAATCAATAACCTTAAACCTATTCAACTATCCCATTTCGATTACGATCATTATATTTCAGCAAGAAAACAGTTTAACACGGATGAGTGGATAGACCTTTTGGTACAAAGTATTGGTTTTAATCCGGAAATGCTGGGCAAAAGAAGCAAATTACTTCAATTGGTTCGTCTCATCCCTTTTTGTGAACGTAATTATAACCTTATTGAACTTGGACCTAAAGGAACAGGTAAATCACATATTTTTTCAGAATTCTCTCCCCACGGAATTTTAATATCCGGAGGAGAGATAACAGTGCCAAAATTATTCGTAAACAACAGCACTGGAAAAATAGGTTTGGTAGGTTATTGGGATACGGTTGCTTTTGATGAGTTTGCCGGTAAGAAGAAACGAATAAATAACGCTCTTGTGGATATCTTGAAAAATTATATGGCCAACAAATCATTTTCACGGGGGGTGGAGACCATCGGCGCTGAAGCATCAATGGTCTTTGTCGGCAACACCAGACATACATTGCCATATATGTTAAAGCATACGGACCTTTTTGATGAACTGCCGAAACAGTATTATGATTCTGCATTTTTAGACAGAATTCACTTTTATCTCCCTGGCTGGGAAATGGATATCATTCGTGGTGAGATGTTTTCTGATGGTTATGGCTTTGTTGTGGATTATCTCGCTGAGATTTTAAAATCACTAAGAAACCATGACTACTCAGATCATTATTTTCAGTATGTTAGCCTGGTGAATGATATTTCAACGAGGGATAAAGACGGAATAAACAAGACGTTCTCCGGTCTTATGAAAATTTTGTTTCCCCATGAGGAAGCAACTGAAAAAGAGATAGAAGAAATCCTGCAATTTGCTATTGAAGGCAGGAAAAGGGTTAAAGACCAATTAATGAAAATTGATTCTACCTATGCTGCTGTAAGATTTGCATATACCCGAAAAGACAACAATGAAACCGTTTATGTAAAATGTCTTGAAGAGGAAGAATATCCACAATATTTCAGTTCATATTCTGGTGAGGAGTATGAGGATACTGAAAATGATGCTAAGAAGACAGAAAGTTCTCAAACTCAAAATATCGATCATGAAAAATCACCTGAACTTAAAGAAAGGCAGGTGATTGTGAAAGAAAATCAACGTGGATTAACATTTGACAAGTTGTTCGGTTTATATCTTAAAGAGGCTAAAAAAATAGTGTTGACCGATTCATATATCAGAATTTTTTATCAAATTAGAAATCTCATGGAGTTCCTCGAAACAGTAATAAAATTCAAACCTAAAGACGATGAGATTGAAGTTCATCTGATAACGGTAGAGGATGAATTTAAGGGGCCTCAACAACTTGAATTTTTTATGAAGATTCAAGAAAATTGTGCTGTTGCCGGTGTTCAATTTTCATGGGAGTTTGATCCAACACAAACCCTGCATGCACGCCATATTGTAACCGATCATGGTTGGAAAATCCTCTTGGACCGGGGATTGGATATTTTCCAGCACTATGAAATGAATGATTCGTTCTCTCTCAGCAACCGCCTTCAAG
>WFQS01000138.1 GCA_015486915.1 Desulfobacteraceae bacterium | reverse complement strand
GCGTAATAAATAAGCTGTTTCTTCAAGCGATTCATAGTCCTCAAGTGACATAATAACCACAGAATTCGAGTATTTACGTGTCACAATGATTGGAGAACAGTCGTTACAAACTTTTTCCATTGTTTTTGCAAAATTTTGTCTTGCTGCTGTATAGGTTATTGCTTCCATTTTTTGGCACCTCCTGTACAGTTTATTGTACGTATATATATTAAAATGTCAAGATAATATAAAGACCCCAACGAATAAGGATAATCGTGCTGACCATTGATGAAGCTCATTTACTTAAATCGGGAACACTTGAATAAATCAGACTGCTGGCTAATTTCAAAATGGATTCTTTTGATCCTTTTCTACTTATTGTATCCGGACAATCAGATTTAAAGCGAATGATGAATTATGCAGTTATGGAACCGCTGAATCAGAGGACAAGAATGCAATATCACATGATGGGTTTTTCGGAAAAAAATACTACGGAGTCAGGCTCTGCTGGGGAGCAACCCGGCAGGGGATAGCCGGAAGCAGGCAGTATTGAATAATGCGCCAGCCGTGTTTAGGCGACAACTTGCTTGACAAACACCGGCAAACCGGTTATGTCCTCAAAATTTCCAGGCAAAATATGATAAAAATAGAGGATAAGATTATCCCTTTACAAGCTGTTACAGCTTGAAAATGGCAGTAACTAAACAAAAAAATAACTTGGAGTTATGTATTGTTTCCATGGACACTCTCGATGATTTTTCTGAAAGTGAAACCATAAGCGGAGTAAAAAATTGTTATCAGATAAAATCAGAAATCTTGCAGATTCAGCTGGGATAGATGCGCTGGGTTTTTCAGAAGCATCTGCATTCTCAAATTATATATTAAAAGAATCACCACGAACAGACCCTGAAATTTCTTTACCTGATGCAAAAACAATTATTGTTGCTGGAATCTATATTGGTGGACTGACACTTCCTGCCTGGAAAAATTTAAAGTACGGCAGAACAAGCAGACTCTATCTGTCAGAGTACTTTCTTGATGTCGTAAAACCGCTGGAACCAATTGTGAAATGTTTAAAGGAAGAAGGCTTTCAGTCAGTTATTTGTGACGGTTCTACCGATGAAGGCTCAATTGTTCCGCTGAAACTTGCTGCGGTGAGAGCCGGTCTTGGGTGGCAGGGCAAACATTCACTTCTCATATCTAAAAAATACGGAACATTTTTGGCTCTCGGCGGGATAATTACCGATGCTGAATTACAGCACAACACCAAACTGGAGCCAGACCGATGCCACAAATGTGATATGTGCCAAAAAGCTTGCCCTATGGGGGCGTTGGATCAACCTTATGTATTGAACAGAAAAAACTGCCTTTCAAATTTATTGCAGATTGAACATTTACCCGAAGAAGCCCATGTAGTAATGGAAAACAGAGTAGGTGATTGTGAAATATGTCAGGAAGCCTGTCCGTGGAACAGAAAACATTTAACCAAGCCTTTGGTAACGGAAATGACAAGAAAATTTCAGCGTAAAATTGGAGCGTGGGAAAAATTTTTTTATTTGCCGCATCTCGCTGAATTATCTGAAAAAGAATATCTTGAAGAACTCGGTCACCTCAACACGGGTATTCCGTTTGAATTTTTTCACCGTAATGTTCTAATCGCAATGAAAAATACTGATAGAAACAAGAATGGTTGGCAGACAAATCCCTGAAAAGGAGGACAAGTGAATCTAAAAATTAGCCTTGACAGTGATATTGAAACAGATGAAGTCATAGAAATTTACAAGGCCAATAACTGGTCATCTGCTGAGAAACCGGAACTGCTCATATCTGCTCTCAGAAATTCAGACTCATTAGTAACGGCAAGAATTTCAGGAAAGCTCGTCGGAATCGGGAATGCTTTGTCTGACGGATATCTGGTGGTTTATTATCCGCATATGCTGGTTCATCCTGAACATCAGGGTAAAGGCATAGGACGTGCTATGATAGAATGTCTGCAACAGAAATATAAATCTTTTCACCAGCAGATACTTGTGGCTGACTATAATGCAATTGAATTTTATAAAAGCGCAGGTTTTGAACGTGCAGGTAAAACTGAGCCAATGTGGATTTATAGTGGAAATGATCATTAGTACATGTAGTACATAAGTTTTTCGAAGTCCATCGTTGCTGCCAATGAAACAGGTAACTTAAAGGTCAGTGCTGTAAATTCCACTTACCCCTGTGATCAGCTCTCACTCCAAAGGAATTCTACAGGAGTTTCATATAACGGCCATGAGGCAGATCTGAACTGCGTTGCGGAGCCTCACAAAGCATCAAAGATTCTGACGAACATAAAAAGGGTATTTGTGGCTTTGTCAGAAGCAAACTTGTTCATATGTAAAAAATTACAATGAGGCCGTTTTTGTGATTCTCAAACGGCATTAAAAAATTCAGGAGATATAATTGGATTTTAAGGACAAAAAATATATTATAGGAATTGATCTTGGTACGACAAATTCTGCTGTATCATATGTTGATCTTGTGGATTTTGCTGAAAAAAATGAAGAATATCCTGACCGGGGAAAATCCAAATCAGATAAATTCAATTCTGAAAAATTCAAAGCAGATGAATACGGGACGAATAAAGGTCTCGGG
>WFQS01000137.1 GCA_015486915.1 Desulfobacteraceae bacterium | reverse complement strand
GGCGGCAGGGTAGTGGATGTCTGTGATGTGGGCGCCCCGTTTGGTACTGAAATTGAGGTGAAGAATCTTTTTTTCAATACTCCTGTGCGGCGTAAATTTTTAAAATCCATAAATACGGAAATGGGACATATAGGTGATGCTTTTTCCGGTATGGCACTTGGGAATCCAGGTGTTGGATTCCGGTTGTTTCATAACTCCCGCATGGTCAAGTCTTTTCTTCCCTCAGATGGTCTGCTTAAAAGAACCGGGGATGTGTTTGGAAATGAGACCGTGAAGGATTTCTGTGATGTTTCCTTTAAAAGTCACGATGTGAATATCAATGGTTATGTTTCCAATCCTTCATTGACAAGAAGTACACCAAGAACGATCCGGCTGTTTGTCAATAACAGGATGATAAGTGACAATGGTCTTGTTTCTGCCATATTCCGGGGGTTTCAGGGCAGAATTATGAAGGGAAGATTTCCCATGGCCGTTCTTTTTATCAGTCTTCCGTTTGATGAGGTGGATGTTAATGTACATCCTGCAAAACTAATGGTCAGGTTTGCCCATCAGAACCATATTTACTCAACGGTTGTTGATGCTGTTAATGAGGCTCTGTGCAGTTCGGAGAAAAAAATATTTTCAGGCTCATTCAACCCCGGAACACAGGAAAATTTTGAAGCAGTTAAGCAGGTAAAAGAGGAATTTAATGATTTTACCGGCAGTTTCCCGTCAACAACAGGATTTAAAGATCAGAAAACAGTAAGCAGATCTGATAATAGAAAATTTGAAAAAAAAGCAAAACAGGAAAAGAAAAGTATTGCAGAGTCATCTTTTATCTGGCGTAATCCTGATAATAAAGTTAACAAGCCTGATATATCTGTTGGAAAATCTTTAAAACCGCTTTCAAAACCGGAAATTTCAGAGCAAAGACAAACAACAGAGTCCTGGACAGAACAAAAATCAGATGATTTTTCCTTATCTTTCCATGTTACAGGCCAGGTGTTTGGAACATATATTGTCGCAGAATCAGGTAATGAGATGTTCCTTTTTGATCAGCATGCAGCCCACGAAAGAATCGTTTATGAAAAATTAAAAAAACGGTCTGAATCCTTTAAGCCTCCCTCCCAGAGCCTTATTGTACCGGAAACACTGGAGCTTGGGTTCAGGGAAGCTGACCTTCTTGAAAAAATAATGGACGATCTGGCCTTTCTTGGTATAATTGTGGAACCGTTTGGAGGAACAGGTTTTATAGTTAAATCCGTTCCGGCAATTATTGATGACAGACAGATCGGCCCTTTTATCAGGGAGATGCTTGATAAAATTCTTGAATCAGGGATAGATGCAGGTGATGATATCCATAAGAGGAAATGGCTTGATGATGTGATGATTCTTATGGCATGCCATTCTGCAATACGTGCAAATTACAGCTTGAATTTAAGAGAGATGGAAAAGCTGATTAATGATCTTGAAAAATGTGAGAATCCATTTCACTGTCCCCATGGCCGGCCCACAAGGATTCAATGGTCAAAAACTGAAATTGAAAAGCGCTTTAAGAGAATCGTGTAGTGTTTTTAAAAGACTAGCCACACCTAAAGTTTTTTTTAAATATTTACTGTTATTTCTGTTTGATGATAAAATCATCTTTATCAATAACAAATCCTGAAGAAGATTGTGCAAAAGCCTTGTCCATGCCGGTGAAACCGGTGATTTCAAGTTCTCCCTTGAGTTTGCCAGGCAGCCACCCGATTGCAACGCCTTCCCGGGATTTGATGATTCTGCCCTGTTTTACAACTCTTAATATCTGCCCTTTTTTAAGACCTGAATTTATGCCGGCATCAATACAGATCACATTGTTGTTCTGATAAACAACCCGTGTGTACCACGGAAGTATCTGATCATTCTGCCAGACCTGGTTCCACACTCTGGCAAGAACAATTCTCCAGAAATTGTTTAAATCTGTCCGGTTTCTCACAGTGGATTTAAAAACAGGTATGGTAAAGCCGTCTTTCAATCCAAAATCAAAAATTTTCATTCCAAAATATGCAGTTCCAGGAAAATGCTCAGGGATTTCTAACGTATTCACATATAAAAGATTTCTCAATCCTGAAAAATTTCCTGGTATTTTGCTTTTTCTCAAAACAATACTGTTTAAAGTGTCCTGGTTCCGGCCAAAGGAGTGGTAGATCTGCAGTCTCGGAATCAAAAGTGCTTCAGGTCTGGTTTTGAAAAACAGAT
>WFQS01000136.1 GCA_015486915.1 Desulfobacteraceae bacterium | reverse complement strand
TTGCCCTTTTGCCCGTTTTCTCTGTTGTGATAACAGGCACATAGTTCGACTATGCACCTGTCATCACGCCTTGAAAACGAACAAAAGTACTGCACGATATACGTATATTATTTTCTTCCAGTTCCCTTAAAAGATCCGGTCAATAAACTCAAAACAATGTCCATGGGAAAAATCCGCTGGACCAATCCAGATCCGCCTCATGGCGGTTATATTTGAAAATGTCCCATGAGATTCTGCAGCTCTTCTGCAAGTTTAGCCATATCAGCTGCACTGCTGCTTATCTGCTCACTTCCTGCTGAGACTTCTTCACTTGCAGAACTTACATTAACGATATCTTTTGCAATTTCACCTGCCACGCCTGAACTCTGGGATACGTTTTCATTTACCTCCTGAAGGCCCTGGGAAGCCTGCCCCATATTATCTGCAATCTCCTTTGTTGTAGCGGACTGTTCTTCCACTGCTGCGGCAATGGTTGCAACGATTTCATTTACACTTTCTATGACATTGGATACATCCTTAATTTCTTTAATGGTTTCGGATGTTGATCCCTGAATACCGTCAATGCGGATTTTTATATCTTTTGTTGCCCCAGCCGTCTGTTTTGCAAGCTCCTTGATTTCAGATGCTACGACGGCAAAACCTTTTCCTGCCTCCCCTGCTCTTGCAGCCTCAATGGTGGCATTTAAAGCAAGAAGATTGGTCTGCTCGGAAATCTCCGATATGACTTCAGTTACTCTGCTTATCTCCGAGGCTGCAGATCCAAGCTCGTCAATTTTTCCTGAAGCGCTTTCCGTTGTAGTGACAGCTTCTCCGGTGATTGTTCTGCCTTTTTCAGAATTTTTTGCAATTTCATTGACTGCGGAATTGATCTGGTCAGTTGCAGAAGAGACAAGATTAACATTTGTTGCAGCTTCTTCACACGCTGCAGCAACTGAATTCATATTGGAACTCATCTCCTCTGCCGCTGCAGCCACAGTTTCTGAATTCTGGGTCATATTTTCAGCATCTTTTGACATATGAACTGAAAGAGATGATAAATCCCTGGAAGAATCTGCGAGCCGTTCTGACAGGCCAAGTACGCTTCCTATCATATTACGCAGATTATCTATCATTAAATTAATATCAGATGCAAGATCTCCAATCTCATCATCCGAAGAAATATCCGCTTTTTCCTTTAAATTACCCTGTGCTATTTTCTTTGCAGATTCAGCAATTTCCCTTATCCTTTTTGCAAAAAACCGGGCCATGATAATTCCAAGAAGAACTGCAATAAAAAGTGCCGCCAGTGTAAGAACAATCAAAATCATATCACCGCTTGTCTTTGCTTTCGAAGCTTGATTCAAAGCGGAATCCATTTCCTCAGCTGCCTGTTTTACAAGCGTATCAAGTTTTCCGTTCACTGCATCTGCAGATTTCTTAAGGTCTTTCATGTTGCCGGTCTCAATTTTGCTAAGTTTCTTATTAACCCTGGTGGCAAGCTTGTTCATTTTTCTGAAATATATCTTGATTCTAACAACACTTCCCTTGCTCCTGTTAAACTTTGCAAGTTTTTTCTCATAGGTATCTGCACTGCTTATTTCAACGGCATAGTTCATCAGTTTTTTATATTGCTTATTTAGTCTGCCAAACAAGTGCATGAATTTTTTATTATTATTTTCATACGTTGAAAGAAAATTACCGATAAGTCCTTTTGCAGGATCAGTATTGCCTGAAAAAGGAGTTACAATATCCACACTTGCCTTTAATTTTTTCTGCCATTTGATATTATCAAGCCAGGCAAGATTAAGAAACACGGGAAGCGTATAATATTGATTTCCCACGGGAACGGAGTAAGCAGCATATTCCCTGTGAACCTTGATAATTTTCATGCAGTCTTTTTTAAAGGCAATACTTTTTTTTATTGCATCAGTAACAACACCAATTATTTCTTCCGAGCCTTTTGGTACTATAATTTTCAAATTTTTTTTCTTGTAAAGTGCTCCTGCACTGCTGTTTTTAAATGCATCTGAATCACTGCCGTATCTGATCATTGAAAGCCACATATTAAGTTCATCAAGTTGAGAGGACAGATTATTTTCAATTTTTTTCAGCCCGGAATAGGCACCAAGATACATGGATATATTCTTCTGGATTTTTTCCAGGGTCACGGCAACGTTCATGGCGGCATATTCAATGGGGGCCTTTTGTCTTGCAACGGTATCTGCTGATTTGGCAAGCTTGTTAAGCATAATTATGCCTGCTCCGCCAGACAATAGCACAAGCATTGCTATGGCGAGAAAACTTGCTGTAAGTTTTTTTCCTATGGTCATCCTCATTGTAGTGCCTCCTTAAGAAATTAATAAAATTCCAACCACTTATTTTATAAAATTCAGCTATTCAGCTTTAATTCAATTTTTTATCAGGATAATTAGCTTTATCATGCTGTGCATCATGACTCATAAACAGAAACTTTACGGCAAAGAGGAAATATATCTCATTATTAAAAACCTTATAATTTATTGACACATAACTATTTAATGAATGCAATTTAAAAACAAAGGAATAGAATTGTCAATAAATAAAAGCAAAAATTCGGGTATTTGCTATCAGGTTTGACTCGGGGCGAGGAAGAGGAGAGTCAATAGGTTTTGCAGCCGGGCCGCTCGATATAACGGCCATGAGGCAGAGCTGAACAGCGCTAAAGAGATAAAAGCAACTAATCCTTAAATTTTCGTTTAAGCCCTGAAAGCCGGAACTCGGTTCTGTTGTTTTTTAATGCTGTTTCCACAGCCCTTTTCGAACCAACAATGACAACAAGATTTTTCCCTCTTGTCATTGCAGTGTATAAAAGATTTCTCTGGAGAAGGGGAAAATGCATGGTTGTCATCGCAATAACAACAGCTGAATATTCCGAGCCCTGGGATTTGTGTACGGAGATTGCGTAGGCCAGGCTGAGTTCATCAAGTTCAAGAATATCATAATCCACTATCCTGCCGTCGTAATCCACTTCAATACGATTTTCCGACTTTACAATGTCGTTGATTATGCCAATATCTCCATTAAAAACATCTTTATTATAATTATTTTTCAAATGCATTACCCTGTCACCGGTTTTAAATACAGACCCCCGAACCTCTATACCCTGTTTTCTGTTATTTAACGCCTGCTGCAGCTTTTGATTTAAATTTATCGTTCCTGCCTCACCGCGGTGCATGGGAGTCAACACCTGGATTTCATCAATATGGGGAAAGGCTTTTCTAATTCTTGTACTGCACAATTTTGTTATTGTATTCACTACCCTTTCTGGATCATTATTTTCAATAAAATAAAATTCAGACCGTTCTCCTGCGGTGTTATTTCCGTCAAGTACAGGCATTTTACCGTTACGTATTAAATGGGCATTCATGACAATGGGACTTTGCTCTGCCTGCCTGAAAATTTTTGTAAGTTCAAAAGTGTTTACAGCACCCGACTGAATAATGTCAGAAAGAACGTTGCCCGGGCCCACCGAGGGAAGCTGAAAAACATCGCCCACAAGGATTAGCACCGAATTAACAGGCAAAGCTTCAACAAGGTTAAACATAAGCATGGTATCAATCATGGAAGCTTCATCAACAATGAGAACATCAAGATCAAGGGGATTCATCAGACTTCTGCCGAATGATTCGGTTTCCTGATCGTATAAGAGAAGCTTGTGAAGTGTAAATGCTTTTTTTGAGGTGACTTCGGCAAGCCTTCTTGCAGCCCTTCCCGTTGGAGCTGCAAGACAGACCTTCTGCCTTAATTTATTAAATACAGCACACACCGCCCTGATAAGTGTTGTTTTTCCTGTTCCCGGCCCCCCTGTAATGACCACAACCCGGTGGGCAAGGGTCTTACTCACCACCTCAACCTGCTCTGAAGATAAATTTACGGCAAGTCTTGTCAACACCTCATTAATTATATCATTCCTGTCTATTCCATAGTCTGAAACAGGAACGGAAAGCATGGCCTTTATCCTTGATGCAATACCTTTCTCAGCCCTGTAAAGTCTCATTAAATAAACATAAACATTGACCTTTCCGCAATTTAAACTATTTACTATGTTTGAACT
>WFQS01000135.1 GCA_015486915.1 Desulfobacteraceae bacterium | reverse complement strand
TTCCCGAAATAAAGGAAAAAACAGGGAAGAAAATTGCCGTCATAGGTGCGGGTCCCGGAGGTATTTCTGCGGCCTGGCAGTTGACTTTAAAGGGGCACGAAGCGGTCATTTTTGATGAGGCAGAAGAGATCGGGGGCAAGATTTTTTCTGTAATTCCGGAATCAAGAATACCTGAATCTGTTTTTAATAATGAGATCAACAGGATAAAAGAGTTTATTCCTGATATCAGATCCAATACAATAATAAACGCAATGGAGTTTCAGAAAATAAAAAGTAAATTTGATTTCACCATTGTTGCTGCAGGTGCGAAAAAACCGGGAATGCTTTCCGTGCCTGGGATTGAAAATGCTGTTTCTGCTCTTGAATTTCTTGCTTCTGCAAAAAAAATCGGTAAAAAAGACATCATTGCAGGAAAGAAGCGTGATGGACAGAGGCGTGATAAAATAGATGGAAATAAAGAAAAAATCGATGTAAAAGAAAATCCACTGCACCCCCGTAAAATAGTTATTATAGGAGCCGGCAATGTGGGGTGTGATGTTGCAACAGAAGCACACCGCCTTGGGGCTGAAAGCATAACAATGATAGATGTTCAGAAACCTGCTTTTTTTGGAAAGGAAAAAAAGGATGCAGAGGCAGCAGGTGCTGTTGTAAAATGGCCGTGTTTCACAAAAAAAATCACAAAAAACGGTGTTGTGCTGGATACAGGAGATATACTTGAAGCTGACACTGTTGTTGTATCAATTGGTGATGTGCCGGACCTTGATTTTCTTGGCAAAGATATTACAGTAAGGCATGGTTTTGCAGCAGTTGACGAGTTCAACCGCACATCTGATCCACGTGTTTTTGCCGTTGGTGATATTGTGGCACCAGGTCTTATAACTGATGCCATAGGCGCTGGCAAAAGAGCGGCTGAAGCCATTGACAGTATTTTAAAGGGGAAAAAACCAAAAATAATAGACCCCCGTTCTGAAATTGATCAAAAAAGGGTAAGTCTTGAGTATTACAGTCCACGGGTTAAAGAATTCAACAACCTTGCGCAGTGCAGCGAAGAATGCGCTTCATGCGGCAGGTGCAGGGACTGCGGCATATGTGTTGAGATCTGTCCTGAAGGAGCAATTGAAAGGTTTGAAATTGCAGGCGGTTCAGCAGCAGATGAAATCCATTGCTTAAATGCAGATGATAACGAGACCTATGAGTACAGGTCAGATCCTGATAAATGCATAGGATGCGGATTCTGTGCCGGTGCATGCCCCTGCGGAATATGGGCGCTGGTTCCCAATGATCCTGTTTAGTGCCTTACTCCTCAATTCCTGTACAAAAAACAAGAAATTGAGGAGAGGCAAATGGATTGCGGGCATCGCCTGCTTTAGTTTTTGTTTTTTGGGCAGAAGCATTGAAAACTTTGTTAAAAAGATTGTGGGGAGAAAACAGGTTGAAAAAAAATCTGATAAAATATTTGATTGATGTTACCATTTTTATTGATATATGCTCAATTACCATCATTGGGTTATTACTTGGATTTGTAATTCCGGAAGGAAGAGGAGCCTATAAATATCTATTTGGTTTACACCGTCATGAATGGGGAAATATCCATCTTTATCTTTCTATTTTTCTTGTGGTATTATTATTTTTTCATGTCTGGTTTAATCGAGTCTGGATAGTTAATTCAACCAAACGTTATTTTGGAGAAAAATGGAAAAAAATACTTTGGATATTTTCTGCCGGATGGGTTGTGGTCCTTTTTACCGGATGGACAATAATGCAATTTTCATAAATTGTATTATCACAAAATGAAACAACCCTGTTAACACCAGTTTTACTGGTTTCATAAGTTGAAGAAAAATCATGGAATTTAAAGCAGTGATACACAAAGCGGAAAAAAATAGATATTGGAATTAAAAATTTAAAGCGGAAAGAGAAAAATATGAAAGCATTACTCGCACTTGAGGACGGCAGGACTTTTCCATGCAGAAGTTTTACAGGAAAAGGAGAAGCTGCAGGAGAGGTGGTGTTCAACACCAGTATGACCGGGTACCAGGAAATTTTAACGGATCCGTCCTAT
>WFQS01000134.1 GCA_015486915.1 Desulfobacteraceae bacterium | reverse complement strand
GGATGGGCTTCTTGGAGAAGACGGGTATTGTTTTGACCTTGACGAATATGACTATGACAAATTGAATTATCTGAAAAAAAGACTTGATGAGGCGTATGCGGCAGCAGAGGCTGAATTGTAATATTTAAAATATTTTTTTGATAAGCTCTTAAAAAATCCGATTTTGCTAATTTTCGATCCTTATCTGCATGTTCATTTCACATGCAGTCTATGTTGATAATTCAGGTTTCATACTCATGGATTGTTTTTCAAAAACAATATTTTCATAATCACTGATCAATTGCAGGGCCTGGGTTTTTGATTCAATTTTTGACAGATCCCGCCTGAATGCAGATGCACCGGGCAGATTTTTGACACACCAGACAAGTCTGCCCCTTAGCATTCTGCAACCGTGTTCTTCTCCAAAATAATCGATATAAGAAAATAAAAGGTCTCTTATTACTTTAAATTTTGTCTGTAAAGAAGAGCAGTCAGCGTAATCCGAATCAGATACATCTATATTTGAAATATCTTCAGTTGGCATGTCTTTATCTAAAATTTCCTGATTCAGCAGTTTATTTATCCCGGAGAAAATGCACGGGTTGCCCATTGCAGCCCGTCCTATCATAATTGCATCACAGCCGGTTTCTTTAAGCATTCTTATTCCATCTTCCGGAGTGACTATATCTCCGTTTCCCACAACAGGTATTGTAAGATGATTTTTCAGTCTTTTAATTAAACTCCAGTCAGCTTTTCCCTTAAACCCCTGTGATGCAGTTCGAGGATGTATGGCAATGGCATCCACCCCGTTATGTTCGGCAATTTCACCAATTATTACGGCCTGATCCCCTGAGCTGTCATATCCAGATCTTAATTTTATGGTAAAAGGCATTGAAACAGCATTTCTTACAGCTTTTATGAGTTTTTCAGCAGTTGCAGGATCTTTCATAAGTGCAACCCCTGCGCCTGTTTTAACAATTTTCTTAACGCTGCACCCGAAATTTATATCAATGATATCAGCAAAATTTTTCTGTTCAATGATTTTTGCAGCCTCTGCCATTGAATCAGGATCTGCCCCGAATATCTGGACGCACAACGGCCTTTCCTCTTTTTTTGAATCAAGCAGTCTGAAAGTTTTTTCCGAATTGTAAAGAAGTCCTTTGGAACTTATCATCTCAGTGCATACAAGGGAACAGCCCCATTTTTTTGCAATCAGTCTGAAAGGAAGGTTTGTTATTCCGGCAAGAGGGGCAAGAATGGTTTTTCCATTTATTGTAAGATTTTTAATTCTCATAAATTTCTTTTTTCTTTGTAAGGCATTTGCTTTGTGAGTTATTTTCTTTGTGAAATAAAACGGAGCCCTTTACTCTATTGAATCATCACCTTCATGCCCTAAGGCTTTGTAAAAATATTGAATTCTCTGGACATATCCGGGCCTGAATCCATATCAGCCTCATGGTGATTATATTTTCCCCGCTGAATTTTTGATTTCCACATCAATGGCAGTATTTGCATAGCAGAACAGACAGTTATGGAAACAGGGATGATTATCATAGGAGCCTATGTCAATTGATTTTGTACATTTACATCCTTTTTTTGATCTTTGCCCGTAATCCCTTTTAGTTACAGGATTGCCGCCATAAATATCCTTAAGCAACCTTCCGGGTATGCACGCACTCTCCATCACAGTCGTGTCATTGGGAAGTTGTGAAAAAGTTTCCTTTTCACAGCATGTAAAAAGAGAAATTCCCTTTGTTTTCAGAAACTGTTCCATTCTTAAAATTATTTCAACTTTCTTTTTATTATCCGGATAAATCAGATCAGGGGGATTTTTGCCAATGCTTCTCAGATATCTTATCCTTTTTCTTATTTTTGCGTAATCATCATTAAAACTTGTCACACACCTTGAAATTCCGCATTCTTTTGCTTTTTCAGCAATAAATTGAAAATCCGTAAGGTTGTTCTCAATTTTTTCATCATTTTTTTTATAAAAGCAGATTGGATCAAATCTCCAGTTTACGGCTTCAGGTTTAAATCTGGTGCAGAGTTCTTCAAGCTGGGCAAGCCTTTCCCTAAGGGGCGGTATATTGGGTTCAAGCAGTTTTGACCGGGAATTCACAGTAAAATTAAAAAAAAGATTATACCCCATTTTTTTTAATTTTTCACCTGAACCGGATTCCAGGCACGGTCTGAAATTTTTGGACCAGAAAACTATGGTATGGATATTATCAGAAGAAGCATCAATAACTCTTTTGACCCTGTTATATGGATTTATTGTTTCAAAAAAACCTTTTTCAATCTGCTCCATGAACCATTTCATATAAAAAGCAGGAATATCTGTTCTTCTTGATGCAGATATTACAGCACAGGGGTTTGAGCTCATTTTTTCTTTTTCAATTTTCTTATGTCAGCAAGGGATATTATCTCGGCCTGTTTATTTTTTATTTTCTTCTTTTGCGGTTTTTCTTTTTTCTCTGTTATTTTATTTTGCTTTTTATCTGAAATATCTGTTTTTTTATCTTTTTCACTAAGGAAATTCGTGATATTATCAACAGATGAGTTTTCCTTTAAAACAATTTTTTCTTCCGGGCATTTAACAAGCTCCAGCCTCATTTTTTTACCACCCATGGTGAACTCCCCGCCGTTAATATAGGAATCCTTAAGGATCCAGGTCACAGTCTGGAGAGGAATCTGAAGAAATAAAAGTTTTACGTGATACCAGTCTTTTTTTGAATCGGCAGATATGGATTCAACCCTGGCAAATCCAGCAGGCAGATTTTCAACATATATAAGAACAATATCGTTTTCTTTTGTCATATAACCCCCATGTCATTCGGACACAACAAAACATGAAACACTTGTAATTTTTCGAAAAAGGTCATGGCTATCATAATTTTTTTATTGACCAAAATAAAAGATGGAGGATAGCCATGACCAAAATATTAAATAGCACATTAATCCAAATTATGCACCCAGTTTGTTATGGTTTGGATGTTCATAAAGATAAAATTTCCGTTTGTTTGATTACAGTGGATGATGCAGGTGTTGAGCAGCATGAGATTCGGGAGTTTTCATCTTTCACTCATGATTTAAAAAAATGAGAGATTGGTTGATTGGAAATAATTGTCCAATCAACCAATCTCGTTCAACTTATAAAATTTTCGATCCTTATAGCAATGGAAAGTACAGGGGTATATTGGCACCCGGTTTATAAT
>WFQS01000133.1 GCA_015486915.1 Desulfobacteraceae bacterium | reverse complement strand
TGCTTTCCTTAAATCAATTGTTCTTGTTTTTCCTTTAAAACTCGTCTGCACAACAGGATATTCAGCAAGATTCATAAAATCATCAATACATTTTCTGTCAATATTGTAACCCTTAAATGAAATTCTGTAAACAGCAGGGATGTCTGAATCGTTTTTTTTAAGGGATGCACATGGGGCACACCTTGTTACGGACAGGATATCAGGCAGAAATAAATTTAATTTTTCTCTCATTAAATCAGGATCTACACCCATTTCAACGTAAAGATTAAAAAATTCTTCTTCGCTCTCCATACCCACGGGAAGGGGATTGTCAAAGGATATTTTCATCCCCGGGTTAAAACCCCTGGTGTGTTTTACTCTGATACCGGTTCTTCTTACAGCCCTTCTGATTATTTTTGCAAGTTCAAGATGGCCGAGCAATCCTGCATCCCCGATCCGTGAATAAAACACCCGTATTTTAATATATCTTATCTCTTGATTCCGCAAATTCTGATTAAGGGAAAATTTATTGTCAGATCGGTTATGATCATGTTTTATATTTTCTGCATGATCAGATTCTTCACCAAAATATTCCATATTCCGGGTTTCGGGTTTCAACTCTTTTATGGCAGGTGTGTTGTTATCCTTTCCGTATAAAACCGGCTGGATCTCTTTAAAATCGCATATTCCGCACCCTGTGCATTTGTTTTCCCTGCAGTCCTGCGTGGTTTCAGGGGTAATGGATTTTTTAAATTCCCTGTCCAAAAATTCAGAAGATACACCTGAATCAATATGATCCCATGGCAAAACTTCGTTGTCATCTCTTTTTCTTGAAGTAAAAAAATCAGGGTCAATCCCTGTTTCCATAAAGGCTTCTTCCCAGAGATCATATCTGAACATATCAGACCATCCATCAAGCCTGCATCCTTTTTTCCATGCAGACACAAGAAGAGCTGAGAGCCTTCTGTCGCCCCTTGCAAACACACCTTCAAGCAGGCTCATTTTTGGATTCTGCCATTTAAGATTTATGTTGCCCTTTCCAAGGTGTTTTTTAAGATAATTAAGATTTTCTTCTGCCTTTTCAATGGGGATCTGGGCACATCTCTGAAAAGGGGTGTGGGGCTTTGGGATAAAAGTGGCAAAACTCACATTTACCATGGCTTTTCCTTTTTTTCTGATTCGGTTCCCAGTTTTTTTCCCATTTGATTTAACAGATGCAAGCCTGGATGCAAGATCACATATACCCTCAATATCCTCCATGGTTTCCGTTGGAAGCCCTGTCATGAAGTAAAGTTTAATATGACTCCAGCCAAGGTCAAATGCATTTATCACCGTATCAAAAATATCCTTTTCCGTAATATTTTTGTTTATAACATCCCTTAATCTCTGTGTTCCTGCTTCAGGGGCAATTGTAAAACCTGTTTTTCTTACTTTTTTTATGATTTTCATGAGTTCAGGTGTGAGTTTCCCCGCCCTTACAGAGGGAAGACTTATGGCAGTACAATGATTTTGATCAATGGAAAGAAGTTCTTTCATAAGAAGGGCAAGTCTGCTGTAATCCCCCGTACTTAAGGACAAAAGGGAGATGTCGCTGTAGCCCGTTGATTTAAGGCCTTCTTCAGCCATTGCAACAAGATCTTCAATGGAACGTTCCCGCACCGGCCTGTAGATCATCCCTGCCTGGCAGAATCTGCATCCCCTTGAGCATCCCCTTGCTATTTCAAGTCTTAATCTGTCATGTACGGGCTTTCCAAAGGGTACAATGGGTGATACCGGAAATGCAGCCTTTTTAAGATCTGCAAGAATCGCCCTTTTAATTTTTTTATGGGATGGATAAACAGGTGTCAGGATCTGAATTCCTTTTGAATTAAAATTTTTAATAAAAAATGAAGGAACATAAACCCCCTGGATATTCGACAAAAGTTTTAAAAGCGTTTTTTTCTTATTATCTCCGCTTTTTTTCCATTCCAGGAAGGTTTTCGATATTTCAAGAACTGTCTCTTCCCCGTCACCGATGACAAAGGCATCAAAAAAATCGGCAAGTGGCTCAGGGTTGAACGCACAGGGGCCTCCTGCAATAACAAGGGGAAAGGAATCATCCCTCTGATCTGCATAAAAAGGGATTTTTGAAAGATCAAGCATTGTAAGTATATTGGTGAAATTCAACTCATAGAGGAGGCTGAAACCGATGATATTAAAATCTTTCAGATCTGTTTTGGATTCAAGGGAAAACAGCGGGATATTTTTTTCTCTTAAAATTTTTTCCATATCAGGAGCAGGGGCAAAAAAACGTTCTGCTGCAATGTCCTGATTATTATTTAAAATGCTGTAAAGAATCTGCATTCCAAAATGGGAAGTGCCTATCTCGTATAAATCGGGAAAACAAAGTGCAAATTTCAGGTCAACTTTGTCTTTTTTTATGGTGTTTACTTCAGATCCGAGGTAACGGCTCGGCATCTCCACAAAGGGCAGGATTTCTTGAATAATTTTTTTGTTCATGATAAAAGCTCTGTATATTAT
>WFQS01000132.1 GCA_015486915.1 Desulfobacteraceae bacterium | reverse complement strand
GCAGTATTTATGCAGGGTTTACAGGCTCAAATTCGCAGCTCATATTTTTTCCCAGGATGTAATTATGGCCTTTTCTTACATAGATTATGATTTTTTGCAAGGATGAATTACTTAGATTAACTTAAAGAACACATACCGACCGTGTTACACGAAACTTAAGCCTGCAGCAAAATATAAAACAGGAATATAAAATTTAAGTGTGTTCAAATAACGGCCATGATGCAGATCTGATTTGCGTTACAACGCCTCAAAAAATCAGAAATTTTAACGAACAAAAAAAGAGCAGGAGTTGTTTTGTCAAAAATCAGCTCTTTCTGATAAAAAAAAGGCCATGCACAGTTTTTATCTGCATGACCTTTTTTTATCATTTTACAGTTTTGCTTAAAGCTCTTTTATCTTTTCTGTGAGTTCTGGCATAAACTCAAGTATATCTTCAACAATACCAACATCTGCCACCTGAAAAATAGGAGCCTTTGGATTCTTATTTACAGCAACAATAAACGGGTTACCCTTTAATCCGCCAAGATGCTGGAAAGAACCGCTGATACCCATGGCCATATAGACCTTTGGTTTAACAGTCTGGCCGGATGTTCCCACCTGGCGTGATTTTTCAAGCCACTTTGCATCAACAATGGGTCTTGAGCATGAAACAACGGCATTCATTGCCTCGGCGAGTTCTTCGGCAATCTCTATATTTTCTTCTTCCTCAATGCCGCGGCCAACGGACACAAGGACATCGGACTTGGTAATATCAACATCACCTGCTTCAGCCTCAACAATTTCAAGAAAACGTCTTTTTACCGACAGATCTCCTGCTTTACCTGATTTATCTGTAACACTTCCACCGGCTGCACTCTCAGCTTCTTCTGTAGGTGCAAATACGCCGGGCCTGATTGTGATTACAGCTCCGGAAGAGATATCACAGGTTACGTGGGTACTTACAGCTCCGCCAAGTTCCTGGCGTACAAGCTTTAGTGTGGAACCGCCGTCAATCCCCTCGAAATCGACAACATCAGCTGCAAAGGCTGCATCGATTTTTATGGAAAGCCCTGGAGCGAGATCCATGCCAAAAGTATCATTTGCAGCAAGAAAAATTGCGCCTTTGGGCACTATATTACACAGAACCTTTCTGATGATTTCGGCATTTGGGTATGCAAGGGCTTCGTTATCAATTTTTATGACCTCTTTATAGGCAGAGGTTAATGATTCTGCAACCTTGTCAAGATCTGCACCTGAACCTGTAACAATTGCAGTCACAGAAGCACCCGGTTCTATTTTTCCTGCAGCAACCGGAAATTCAAGAGCTGTATCATCAGCAACACCGCTGCTATGAGGAATATAAGCATAAATTTCAGCCATGATCAAAGTCCTCCCTTGGCTTTAAGTTTTTCAATGAGCTGTTCAATAATCTCATCTGTTGAGCCTTCCAGCATCTCCGCCCCCTCACCAAGATCAGGTACAAAATAATCAACTCTTTTTACCTTTGCACCTGCACTGCCCACACTGCCCTCATCAAGGCCAAGATCAGAAGCGCCTTTAACTGGGATTTCAAGCTTGGCAACTTTTCTGATACCTCGGATTCCAACATAACGGGGTTCATTAATACCTGTCTGGATGGAAAGAACACATGGAAGCTCGATTTCACTCATTTCCTGGTTTCCACCCTCAATTTCCCTGCCCACTTTAAGTTTTTTATCGTCAACAACTTCTATCTTATTAACAAGGGAAGCATAGGGGGCATCTAACATTGCGGCAAGCATTCCGCCAACCTGTGCAGCACCCTCATCTGCCTGTGCGCCCGTCATAATCAAATCATAATTTCCACTATCAATTTCACTCTTCAAAATGGATGCAACACCTTTACCATCTGACCCTTCAAAGGCATCATCACTGAGAAGAACCCCGTTATTGGCGCCCATGGCCATTTCACGGCGAAGAATTTCTTCGGACTCTTCATCACCTACAGTTGCAACTGTGACACTTCCTCCAACCCTGTCAACGATCTGAATGGCTTCTTCAACGGCATAATTATCCCATTCATTTACAGAATAAACAAGGTCATCACGATCAAGATCATTGCCTTCACTGTTGAGCTCAAACTCGTTCTCAGCAGTATCTGGAACCCTCTTGACACATAGCAGAATTTCCATTATTTCCTCCTTTAAAATTATACGCGGGGCATATCAGACTTTTTAGCCCCTGATTCAAATCCATTTGTTGTTGCGGGGAAAATTATTTTTTTTGTTTCCCCGGTCAATTTTTTTATATGAAACTCCTGTAAAATTTTTTAAATAAGAGTTTCAATATTTGTCAGAATCTTTGATTCTTTGAGGCCGTTTAATAGTTTTTAGACAGGCCTCATGGCCAGGCCTCATGGCCGTTATAAAAAGAGATCTTTATAATAGCCAATTCCCATATTGATTTGAAACACTATCAACAAATTGCCCTTATAGGGGCGCACTGAACAAAATATCAAATAAATAAAATTATGAAAAGATCTCAGAACTAATCTGATGTTCAGCACATGTTCCATAGTGTTTTATCCATGACCTGAACGTATCTAAGCAAGATGCTGATCAACAAGTTCGGTAAGATCAAGAACTTCCATCTTCCCCTCAAGCCCTGCAACCTTTATTGCATCCTGAATATTAACAAAACAGAACGGGCAGGCAGTAATAATAACGTTTGCCCCTGCCTCTTCGGCCATCTGAACCCTTAAAACCCCCATTCTTGTCTCCTCTTCAGGTTCATAGAACAGCATCAGCCCACCGCCACCGCAGCAGAAGGAACGATCACGGCTCTTTTCAAGTTCAATTCTCTTTATTCCCTCAATGGCATCTATAACCTGGCGCGGAGATTCATAAATATTGTTATGCCTGCCAAGATAGCATGGATCATGGTACACATAAACCTTATCCGGGTTAAGTGCAGGTCTCAGAGTAAGAGCACCTGATTCTATTTTTTCGGCAATAACTTCGCTTATATGTTTAACCGGAGGAAGCCCCTTGTAATCATTTTTCAGGGCATTGAAAGCGTGGGGATCGGCAGTAACGATATTTTTTACTCCTGATTCAGCAATGGCTTCAATGTTCTGATCTTTGAGATCCTGGTAAAGCATCTCCTCGCCAAAACGCAGTACCTCGTTTCCGCTGTCTTTCTCCTTTTTGCCAAGAATACCGAAATCCACCCCTGCCCTTGTGAGGATTTTTGAAGTCCTTCTTGCTATTTCCTGGATGGTATCATCAAAAGATGTGATGCTGTCCACAAAATAAAGGGTTTCAGCTGTTTTCCCCTTTTCAAGAACTTTTACACTGCACTCTGCTGAGAACTCCTTGTCTTTTGCCCAGTCTGCCCTTTTCTTTTCCATTTTACCATAGGGATTGCCACGTTTCTCAAGTGCCTTAAGCGGTTTCTGAATGGACTGGGGAACCATACCCTCATCAACCATGCCACGCCGTAAATCAACAATTTTATCTATGTATTCAATTCCAAGGGGGCATTCCTCTTCACAGGCGCCACAGGTGGTACACGACCATATTTCATCCTCGGTAAAAATAGTTCCTATGAGAGGCTCGCTTTTGTAAATGACACCTTCTTTTACAGGATAAGTGTCGAATATGAGATTTCTTGCCTTGATGGTTATAAACCTTGGAATAAGGGGACGTCCGGCAGCATTGGCAGGACATTGATCTGCACATCTTCCGCAGTCTGCACACGAATAAAAATCAAGCATGTGCTTCCATGTAAAATCTTCAAGTTTTTTTACTCCGAATGATTCAAGATCATCAAGCTTATCGTCGCTTACCCCGTATCTGACAGGCTTGATATTGCCTTTATCAAGCCTCATAAAGAATACATTAAACAGGGAAGTAATAACATGAAAATGCTTGCCAAGGGGCAGAAAGCATAAAAAGAAGAAAAATGTAATATCATGGACAAAATAGGACAAAATATGAAGTGCCTGCAATGTGCCGTGGGATGCTCCGGCAAGCATTCCCCTGAATATCCAGCAAAGAGAAAGGGGAGCAAGAAATTCACTATGGCCTGTAAGCTGAAGTTCTGCAGCGGCATTAGAGGCCTCAAAAAGGCTTTCGGCCACCATGAGGGT
Source organism: Desulfobacteraceae bacterium (assembly GCA_015486915.1). The sequence goes on along the minus strand of WFQS01000132.1, from coordinate 897 downwards.
TGCGATAAGCCCAAGAACAAACAGAGCCTCTCCTGTATGATCCTTGCCGTATTTTGCAGGCACTTTATACCTTTCAGGCTTAATAATTCCCCTTCTGTAAGCTGCAGCGGCACATGCAAAAAAAACAAAAGTTGCAGCGTAATCCTTGAAGAAATTATATATATGACCGAAAGTACCTCCAAAACCCGGCAGAACAAAATTATCTGATAAACCCACTACCACAAGAGATATTGATCTTACGGAAAGGACAAGAAACCCGAAAAAAATTACCATGTGAAGGATACCTGCAAGCCTGTACCTTGGCTGACGGTACTGGCCGAGCCAGAGTTTTCCGACTTTCATGATACGCTCTGGTATCCGGTTAAACCTGTTGTCAGGCGCAGCACGCACAAGAGGCGCCATACGTCTCGCCATAATATAAGCAAAACAGACGACTCCTGTTAGAGGAATCAAAAACGAAAAAACAGCAGCAGGAAAAAATCCTAAAATTTTAAAACTTGCCGGTCCGATTAATGAAGTCATATTTTTACCCCATAAATAAAAAATTATTTTTTCTTAAAAAGTACCCAAACGACAAAAAAAATTCTACTGATTTTTAATCTCAGATAAAAATTTCCTTTTCCGTTGAGATACTGCAAATTCATAAAACGGCCATGAGGCCGACCTGATGGCTCTTAAATGGCCTCAAAGAAGCAAAGGTTCTGACAAAATGGGCCAAAGGCATGAAGCCAGAAAGCTGATTAATAAAGTCATAATCACATTAACAGAAATGTTTAATTTTTTAATAGAAAGCATCTAAAAGGTCAAGTAAAAATGGGTATTTACCTTATATAAGTCATTTAGCTTCTGTATGCTATTTAGCAATATAAAAAATATTATATAAAAGCAGTCTTATGC
>WFQS01000131.1 GCA_015486915.1 Desulfobacteraceae bacterium | reverse complement strand
TTGACGAAAACGAAGAGCTCCCGGAAGAAGAACAGGAACAGGACGGTGATGTTGAAACAATTGAGTTGGATGATGATGAAGAAATCGAAGAAATTGATGATGATGAACTTGAAGAAACAGAATTTGATGATGACGGGGATCTTGAAGAAATTGAGGTTGAAGAGGATAAAAATATAGGGGAAGCAGAACCTGAAGAAGAATTGCCTGAAGCAATTGAAACTGATGATAACATAGAAATCTTTGAAGATAATGAAAACCTGAAAGAAATTGGAGCTGAAAAAACAGGCCTGAATGGAACCGAAGATACGGAAAATGATGAACTAAACGATGATGAAGAACTCGAAGAAGTAGAAATCGATGATGATGAAGACCTTGAAGAGATAGAAATAGATGATGATGAAGACCTTGAAGAGATAGAAGTTGATGAAAACGAAGAGCTCCCGGAAGAAGAACAGGAACAGGATGGTGATGTTGAAACAATTGAGTTGGATGATGATGAAGAAATTGAAGAAATTGATGAAGATGAACTTGAAGCCATTGAAAAATTAAGAAAGGAAAAAGAACTTGCAAAGCATTTTGACAATTTTCTTGGAGAAAGCGAAAAAAAATATAATAATTATATAATGGTTCCTGCAGGAAAATACACTGTTGGAAGCAAGAGAAATTTTAAAGATACTCTACAACTTCAGCAAATTGACATGCCTGAACTCTATTGTGCACAATACCCCGTTACAAATTCACTTTTTGAAATTTTTGTTGAACAGACAGGTTATGTTACACTTGCTGAAAAAAAAGGATCCGGAACAGTATTCAACGGCAGATTTAAAAGAGGAGAAAAACACTCAATATGGAAAAGCACCTCCGGCAGTACTATTGTCCCGGGTGCATGCTGGTACCAGCCCCAGGGTCCAGGAAGTACAATCCACGGTAAAAAATACCATCCTGTAGTTCAGATAAGTGTTGATGATGCATGGTCCTTTGCCTCATGGATAGGGCGCAGACTGCCCACGGAAGCTGAATGGGAAGCCTGCGCCAGGACGGATATGGGATTAAAGTATCCATGGGGCAACAAATGGAAGGACGAGTGCTGTAATACTGAAAAAAGTTCATTTGCCGACACAACCCCGGTTGACAAATACGATAATTTTTCAAACGGGCTTAATATTTCGGATTTACTCGGTAATGTTTTTGAATGGACTTCAGATACCGAATCTCCACCCTTTAATTCTTCAGATAAACTTGTTTTTAATATTGCAAAGGGTGGGGGATGGGCTGTAAAAGAGAAGATAACAATTGGTTCACGCTCATTGTTTAAACCTGGATTCACATCCAACTTAACCGGATTCAGATGTGTTTCCGAAAAATTATTATAACCGCCATGAGGTGGATCTGAAGACTTTCAGACAGCCTCTAAGAATCATAGATTCTGACAAACAATGGGCCGAAGGCGCGATGCCAGCTTTTACTCCGTAAGAAATTTTACAGGAGTTTCATAAAACAAAAATAAACAAGGCTTGGAAATAATGAAAAATACAATTATCAGAGAAAGAATAAACCGACTCAAAGGCAAAATGCGTGAAAATCAGATTGACACCATAATGATCTTTTCCGATGAAAACAGGAGGTATCTCAGTGGCTATACCGGAGAAGACAGTTCATACGATGAAACTGCGGGTATTTTAGTTATAACGGAAAAACAAAATATTCTTGTCACCGATGCAAGATATGACGTCCAGGCTGAAAATGAAGCTGGAGACCTTTATTCTATAAATTGTTACACCGGAAAACTTGCCGATGAACTTATAGATATTCTGAAAGATGCAAAATCAAAAAAAATCGGAGTTGAAGCGTCAAGGTTGTCATACGGTGAATACAGAAAACTTGCAGATAATATTTCCAAAAATAACTATGATATTGAATTTGGTGATGCCAGTGAAATACTTGATTTATTGCGCATAAACAAGGATGATGAAGAGATAAATGAAATAAAAGCAGCTCTTGAAATTGCTGAAACAGCTTTCATGGAATTTCGAAATAGAATAAAGTTAGGTATGACGGAAAAGGAATCTGCATGGCTTCTTGAAAAACTCATACGTGAAAAAGGCGCAGAATCTCTCTCATTTCCCGTCATTGCAGCAGCAGGAAAAAATTCAGCTTTACCCCATGCAATTCCCGGTAATAAAAAATTAAAAAAAGGAGAGCCCCTGCTTTTTGATTTTGGAGCAAAACTTAACGGGTATTGCAGCGACACCACACGAACACTTGTAATGGGCAGGCCCGATGAAAAATTCAAAAAGATTTATAAAATTCTCTTTGATGCACAGCAGCTTGCCGTGGATAATATAAAACCTGGAATAAGCGCACAGGATATTGATAAAACAGCAAGGGATTATATTGATGCAACAGAATTTAAAGGAAAATTCACACACAGCCTCGGACATGGCGTAGGACTTGCAATCCATGAAGCCCCGCGGCTTTCAAAAAAAGATAACACCATCCTTGAACCGGGGATGGTCATAACCGTGGAACCTGGGATTTATCTTCCCGAATGGGGAGGTATACGACTTGAAAATATGGTCATGGTAACTGATAATGGGGCCTGTGTGCTGAATAAAATGGATTATAATAATTATATTATTAATGTATAATCATTGTGGTATAACAGCCATGAGGCCGATCCGGATTCTCTCAGACAGCCTCTAAACAAAACATAAAACTCTCACTCCGAAAGGAAATTTATCGGAGTTTCATATAACTGCCATGAGGCAGATCTGGTGACTCTCAGATAGCCTCACAACAACTATGGAAACTCTTATGATTAATGGTACTTTACAGGAGTTTCATATAAAATCATTGTGGTTTTTTGTGTGGAACATGAATTGTAAATTAAAAGCATCACAAAAAAAACAGGAAAAAAATATTGATTGCTTCGTAAAAAAATATCTGGATCACCTTATTGTTGAGAAAAGGCTTGCCCCAAACAGTATAGACTCATATTCAAAAGATCTTGATGAATATTTAAGTTTTCTTAAAAAAAATCATATTTCAGATATCACAGGACCGGATACTGCCTGTATTTTAAGCTGGCTTATCAATCTTAAGAAAAAAGGCCTGTCACCAAAATCAAGGGCAAGGCACCTCATCACCATACGTGGTTTTTATAAATTCATAGTAAAGGAGGGATTTTCATCTGCAAACCCTGTGCAGCATATCAAAATTCCAAAAACAGGAATGTATCTGCCGGAGATAATCTCACGCAAGGAGGTTCTCTGTCTGCTTCAAATTCCTGATACGACAAAGCCAAAGGGGCTTCGCAATGCAGCAATGCTTGAGATATTATACGGAGCAGGTTTAAGGGTATCTGAACTTATCAATATGAAGGTTCAGGATATTAACCTTAAAGCGAATTTTGTAAGAATTTTCGGTAAAGGCTCAAAGGAAAGAATTGTTCCCATAGGGTCATATGCAAGGAACATAACAATTAAATGGATTGAAACGGCAAGGCCTTTTCTTTTGAAAAATAATTCAAGCCAGTATCTTTTTGTGGCAAGGGCGGGCAGGCCAATGACAAGGCAGTGTTTCTGGCATATACTGAAAAAATACGCACATCTTGCAGGAATTACAAAAAAAATAACCCCGCATACCCTGCGCCATTCATTTGCCACCCATCTTCTTGAAGGAGGAGCTGATTTAAGATCCGTTCAGACCATGCTGGGACATTCGGATATTTCCACCACCGAGATATACACCCATATTTCCCGGGAATATCTTATTGAAATGCACAGAAAATATCATCCAAGGGGATAATTATGCATAAAAATTCTACGAGTTAATTTTGGATAATTGAGCAATAGTTCCAATGGCAACAAAACTGTCCCCCTGTTTCAATATATCACCTGCCTTGGGGATAAAACTGTAATCCTGCTGTCCGAATTTTTTAATGGCAATCACCTGAACATTGTATTGATTTGTCATATCTATCTGCTTAAGTGTTTTTTTTGCCCATGTTTTTACCGTAAATTCCTTGATTCCCATGGATTCATCAAATGGAAGGTGTTCTATAAATCCCGGCATGGCAATACGATTGGCAATAAGCTGGGCAGCCATGTATTCAGGGATAATCACCTTGTCAGCCCCTATTTTATACAATAGTTTTTCATGATCATGGTGAATTGCCTTTGCCCAGACATTCTGCACCCCAAGTTCCTTTAAATACATTGAAATCATAATACTTGCGGCAATTGCGTCTCCAACACTTATCAATACATGCTCCAGTTCATCAACCCTCATCTGCTTTAAAACCTCTTTATTGGCTGCATCAGCCTGATAAACCTGTGTAAAATCATATTGTGCATTTTTAACCCTTTCTTCATCTGTGTCTATTCCCAGCACTTCATGTCCCAGATCAATAAGAGTCTTCCCAAATTTAAAGCCAAATTTACCAAGACCAATAATTCCTATTTGAATTTTTGCTTTCATTTTAATATTATCCAATACTTATACTTTGTTCAGGTTTTAAATATAAAATTTTAGTCTGTATTGAGTGCAGTGCTGAAAGAAGGACAAGCGGGCCAAGCCTGCCCATAAACATCAGTACCACCAATATAAATTTCCCGGCGGATGATAATCCGGGAGTAAGGCCGGTGCTTAATCCAACGGTTCCATATGCGGAAATCGTTTCAAAAAGTATTTCCAGAAAATTCCCCCTTATACTGAAATGTGGCAGATCTCCGCCCTCGGTAAAGCTCATGAGAAGTATACTTACCAGAATAATGGCCACGGAAAAAAATAAAAGGGTTAAAGCCTTGTTAACAGTTTCCCTGTCAACTGCATATTTCCCTATACACACCTGATCTCTCCCCCTGATTGTATCAATAATAAAGGCCCACAGCACACGGAATGTTGTAACTTTTATACCGCCTGCACATGATCCAGGAGCTCCCCCTATGAACATGAGTAATATCATGAATAAAAGCGATGAATTTGTCATCCCGGCAATATTAAGCGTATTAAATCCTGCTGTCCGGCAGGTAACAGACTGGAATAATGAGGCCATGAGATCCTCAGTTTCCGGCATGGCTTTTTCCAGATTAACATAATCTGCGACATAAATAAAAATCCACCCTGCCAGTATAAGAAACACCGTGGTTTTAATCACTATTGAAAAGTGTCGGGAAAGTTTAAATACATTTTTTTTCTGCGTTATTTTTGAGAATATATAGGAAGACCCCTCCTCCAGCACAGAAAATCCCAGTCCTCCAAGGATTATAAGCAACATTATTGTTATATTTACCCCAAAATTTCCCTTAAATTTCAAGAGGTTGTCAGAATTTAATGAAAACCCTGCATTACAGAAAGCAGAAATGGAATGAAAAACAGCAGAAAAAAATGAAAAATGACCTTTACCAAAAGCAATTAAACAAAATGCTCCCACAGTTTCAATAGCAAAAGTAAAAATAATAATTTTCGTTAAAAAACTTCCAAGGTGAAAGCTTGAATTATTAAGAAGAGATTCCCCCACAGCTATCCTGTCAGTTAAAAAAATCCTTTTTCTCCACAGATAAAATGCAAGGCTTGTAAATGTCATTATCCCAAGTCCCCCAAGTTGAATCAAGGCAACAATAATGATCTGTCCTGTCCGGGTAAAAAGGTGCCCAGTATCCACAACCGTTAAACCGGTTACGCAGGTGGCGGAAGTTGCCGTAAACAATGAATCAATCCAGGATATGGTTTTGCCATGAAAACTGAACGGGGAATGAAGTAATATTGTCCCTACACAGATGGCTGCTGCAAACATTAGAATAGGCAGAGAAAGCGGGGAAAAAAACTTTTTAAATTGCATGGCAAATATCTGCTTTTGTCAATGTTAAATAAATCAATATGGTTAAAATTAGTCTATTAATTTTTATTTCCATGTTTTTTGGCAAAAGTATTAAAATAACTTTTGGGTTATGGCTTGTCTATGTTAGCGATTTAAAAAATCAAAGATTCCTTTTCGATTCCATAAAATCATTTTTCTGCCCCGGTATAATTGCTGGAAATCAAAATCCAAGGGGTTGATATTTTCTGTGAGGCGTTCATAACTTATCAAAAGCACTTTCTTATGCTTTTCCATAAATTCTTTGACAGCTTTTTTTGAGTGCAAAACAAGAATTGGTTTTGTCAAACGTCCTGCAAACTGGAATTGCCCATCGTATTTTCTATAGTGCAGAATCTGGTACCCTGCATCCTGTTTTTCTTTTAACACATTGGAAATGGCAGTGGTATCATACCTTGCAAACAACACATTTCCCGTCATCAACACAATCATGATAAACACCGCAGATGATATTGACATTAACTTCATTAAACCGTCAACGGATTTTGGCCTTAAAAACAGAATGAATCCCCCCAGTGCAATAAGGCAGGATGCTAATATCAGAAATTTTGAAAAAGGGATATCCGGAATATTTTTCAATGGAAAAAAATGTAAGACCGAAATTATAACGCCAATGACAATATAAAAAATTCCAACGGGATAATGGGCCTTGATTGTTTTCCATTTGTCGCCGTTTACAGCAATATTTCTTGCCATGAGAAGACTTACCCCGGGCAATAACGGAATTAAATAATGAACCTGTTTACAGCTTATCAATGAATGGATAATCAGAACGGAAAACACCCAGACAAAAAGAAAACGGGAGCCTCTGTCCTCTTTTTTGAATGAATA
>WFQS01000130.1 GCA_015486915.1 Desulfobacteraceae bacterium | reverse complement strand
GCAACCTCAGCCTGAGTTAATCCGGCATTCATTCTTGCATTTAGAAGTTCATCAAACAACGTGAACTCTTCTTCAAGTTCCTCATATTCTTTCCGAACTTCCGGATTGCGTAACATTTTTTTTGTAAATTCTTTATGCGTCATCATTTTTTGGTTGGAATTCAAAGTTAAAAGATGATGGTAAACTTTTTCATACAGTTCAATCATCCATCAATCTGCCGATTTGTTGATATAATTCCAAAAAGGCTGATTCAGCCTTCATATATATTTCAAAGAGATCTTTGTTTCTTTTTATAATTGGGTGGTTACCGACAAACTGATTGAGGTATTCAGTCGCAACCCAAGACCTGTCCAATATTTCATGGTAATGGCCCTCGTTTATTTCTATACTCTCTTCATCTTCTATCAAGATGTCCTTTCCATCTCGATTTGTTTCGATTAAGACTGGCAGTTGAAAGGCTTTTAAAAAGAAATGTATATCACCGCGCAGTTCAGCAAGTGTTTCTCCCATCGGTTCAACCGGAGATTGAGTCCAGCTTTCAATATTATTCTCATCGTCATAATATACTTCGTGGATATGATAAGAATAGGAATCCGTTTCTTTGTGATTCTTTTGAATCACTCTGTAATTCCAAAAGGCCATTTTTTGCAATCCTCTTAAACGTTATCGATTTGTTTTATCTGTCCTCAAATCATTCCAATTAGGATCGGAGATGAAATAAGTTGAACAGAAATAGCGCAGAATTCCGGCCCATGTACAAGGCGCATTAAAGGTTGCATACTCAACGTATCCGGCCTTTGATGCAACGAAGTAGATGGGCCGGAAGACAAGCAATTTCGTTCAACTTATAAAATTTTCGATCCTTAGTTCCGGTATTCACCTTATCAATGAGAAATCTGACCCCTTGATTGTCCACAGGATTCAGCCGGAGCATTCGTTTAAAAATAAGTTCAGCTTCTTTAAAACGATTCAAACGCCACAGGCAAAAACCATAACCATGCATGCAGCGCAAAAAAGGACGGTTACCCATACTGCTCCATGGTATCACACCGGAGAATCGATCATCCAGTGACAGTTCACCAATCCGCAAACCGGTCTCATAGTGGCGGATGGCCTGGGCCGGTCTGTTATCAAAAACAAGCCCACCCAGGTGAGCATGCGCATCAAGACAACGCAAATCAGCCTGGCATAATTCCATCAATGACGCTCTTGCATCTTCTCTGTGGCCTGATTCTTTCAACTCAACTGCCTTTAAAATGGGGTCATCAAAAAGATCTGTTTCATTTTCACCGGGGATGACCTGTTCCATTTCGAACATAGGGCAGGCCCCACGGTCAATAATCGATTTTTCCCATTCTTTGGCAGGCTCGTCTATTTCATTCCAAAAATGTTCCATCGGGTCCCATATCCCTATATCTGAAAGGCCGAGGGGCACAAGTTCAAGGCTTTTGGCATCAAGCCGAGTCGTTTGAATCTCTCCGGAAAGATAGGGGTGACCGCCGTATTTCCACTGTTTCTTTGGTTGTACAGTCACGATTTCTCCAGGCACGACATCCCACAGACCGCTAGCCCGCAGTGTAATGATCCTGCCGTTTTCCGGCAGGCGGCAACATACTCAATTCCTGCCAGGGTCTTTGGCAGTACAACCTCGGTTAACATAATAGTGTAAAGTGAACCATCTTCACGGCGGCAATCCGCCGTCAGACCGCGCCTGACATTTCCATTATAATCAATTTTGGCTACTGAAACCGGCACACCAATCACAAAGCCGTCTGCCGGAAAAGAGACATTATCGTCCAAGACCTGACAGAAAGCCTTAAAAATATCATCATCACTGTTCATATTTTTGGTGATCTGTGCGATTATTTTATCCAGAGTCTCCATTTTTTTTATCCTCTATGTTTCCTTCCACACCCCGGCCTTCACCAGCCTTTGGATCAAGGCTTTTCAAAACAGCTTCATTGGGTTTTAGTGAATCGAAAATTCTACAATAATGTTCGCCTTTTTTTTCATTTGCTTTTTTAACGCATGTTGAACGGCCACGCTGCAAAAATTACAGAGGTAACATATTATCAGGCGATTGTCCATCCCCGCTCTTGCCGTCCTGTTAACATGAAAATCTGCGGTTTATCCGTCAGCATTTTCGTTGTTAGATAAGGTTTTTAATAGTTATGAATGCGGAAAATAAAAATCATATAAATAACCAAGCTGATTATGAAATCTCCACCCGATACCATCTGTATCATCAACAATCTTTCTGCACCGTGCTTTAAAGCTTTTCCAAGATTTTATTTTTGGATGCATTTTAATGTGCTTTCAAACATGGATTCCATGCTGTTGTAGAATTTTCCATCGATATCTCATTAATCAGTTCTTTTTCTGTCAGTTCCGCAAGGTGCTTTTTCAATTCACGGGTATTCATTCATTGTACCGCAGTATTTATTCTTCTATTTCAATACTCTGGATTAGTTCATGTGCTATACTGCTGCTTTCAAGACGCATGATGCTTTCTTCAGAGTATCCGAAACTTAAAAGATTGATACTGCCGTACCATGTGATTTTTTTATCAATAATTGCAAATTTTTGGTGGATATTGGGTTTGAAGGTCAGACTGACACCAGCTTTCTCAATCATTGAAAAAAGATTTTCCAATGCGGTTCTTCTGTCTTTTTTGAATTCATCGGCAGGCCTGGTTATGATTGTTATTTTCATCTGCTTTTTAAGAACTTCACTAAAATGCTCCATCATTTGGAGTATTCGTTTTTTGGTGACAAACGGACTAACAATCAACAGATGTTTTGATGCAACGGTAATGTCTTGTATGTAAACAGGAAAAAAGCTGTCTTTAGTGAAAATAATATTAGTCGGTGCATCAGGAAATGTTGTTGCTTTTGCTTTATAACCGATTGAAGCATATCCTTTCAGCCGTTTACCGTACATTTTTTCAAGCATTTTTACATGAAGATCGACATAATCGTATATCTGTACATCCTTCTTATTTTCATATAGCCGATGCAGCCTTCCGGCGTATTGATGCAACGTACCTTTCCAGGCAATCGGCATAGCTAAAAATAATGTGTCAAGCCGGGGTTCATCAAATCCTTCACCAATATAACTGCCAGTGGCAATCAGCACAAACGATTCAGTATCTGCAATGCTGTGAATCTTTTCCATTACCTGGGCTGTCTTTTTAACGCCCATGCCGCCTGTGAGGCAAATAACATTGGGTATCTTGTTTTTAAGCTTTTCCCCCAATTCTTCCACATGGGCAACTCGGCCGGTTAATATAAGAGTTTTTCGCCCCTTTTTGTAGCAGTCCAAGGCATCATCTATGATTAACTGATTTCTTATTTCATCTGATATCAGATTGGTTTTGATTTCCTGAAGGGACAATTCCCTCTCATCCTCACCAGGTAATGTTTTAAAGGATGTGAATCTTGGGACCAGGTAGTGATCAAACGGTCTTTTTTCAGCCTGTTCTTTTGGATCCACTGAAAATCGTACCGGGCCGCAATAAAAGAAGATAATCGGATGGTGCCCGTCGGGTCTGGCAGGTGTTGCGGTCAAGCCATAAATGTATTTTGCCGGAGTATTTTTTAATATTTGTTCAAAAGTGACAGCCGGGACATGGTGGCATTCATCTATAATAATCATTCCATAATTTTTAACGGCTTTTTTGACAATCCCCTCAACATTCATTGATTGCATGATAGCCACATCAACGATTGAGCTTAGCCGGTCTTTACCGGCAGCCATGTGACCGATTAAATTTTGCTCCCTTTTTCGGCCTTTTTTTTGTGGGCGCTTTGGAAGGGGTTCATTGATGATGAGAAATTGTTCTAATCTTTCCCTCCACTGAGAAAGCAACTGCTGCCGATGAACCAATACCAGCGTATTCACTTTTTTTATACTGATCAGTTTTGCGCCAATGACAGTTTTCCCAAATGCTGTTGCAGCGGATAAGACACCATTCTCATGTGCCGATAAAGCATCAAGAGCACTCTGTTGTTCATCCCGCAAAACCCCTCTGAATTCAATGTTGATCGTTTTTCCCGGATTTGATTCATCCTCATGTATTAAAGTAACATTTTTCTCTTTTAATAAAGAGCTGATATCATCTTCACATCCCCGGGGCAGTGCCAGATAATTTTCATGATCATCCGAGCAGGAGATGACCCTGGGTTTGCCATAGGTGGACAGTCTCATGGCTTGGGCTTTATAAAATTCCGGGTTTTTAAAAGCCGCATATCTTTTAAGGGTATTTAGTGCTTTTTGACTCAATCCTTTTTTCTCAACATACAGCATACCGGATGTAACAATTTTAACCGTTTTGGGGAAATCATGTTTTCTTAAGCCAATGGATTGTTTTACCCACGGCTTTGATTCGGATGCTTCATTTTTAAGCATTCCAAGGTCATTTCCCCGGGTCAGTTTACCTATGAAAAACATCATATTTTTTTCGTTAAGCTTTGGAATACCGGATAAGAATTGCCATTGATCCGGATATGGCTCAAAGTTTTCATCTATAAAGACAGAATTTTTGTTGTTTCGTGCAATTTTCTGGAGCGGCAGGGCAATCAGATTACCAAAGCCGCCTTTTGGCATGGTGTCCTGATTGGGGAACAACCTGTCGTAGGACTTAAATGAGATTTCATGCCGCTTTCCCATTGAATGGGTCAGTAATGATGTTCCAAATTTTCGCGCCGAAACAGCTGAAATACTTTGGTCAAAGAAAAACCAGGCATGGCAGCCATTGCCTGATTGTGACCGCTCTATGGCAATGGGGATTCCAAACTGTGAGCAAGTGTTTCGTAAAACTGAAATATCTTTTTTCCATCCTTCTTTGTCAAAATCAATGGCTAAAAAATGGCAGGTTTCATCAAGAGTCATCGGATAAACCCCAATAACAGCCCCTCCTCTGAGGTGCTTTTCAATTACGAATTCATTTAAAGGTTCATACGATTGTTTCCCACATCTGGAGCATTTTATTTTGGGCTTGTTGCAAATACCGGGTGCCCATTCATTCAAGCAGACCGGGCTGTATCCTGAAAATCCTTTTTTATTTTTCCATTTTTTTGCATACACATCGGTCCTGCCTTTGAACAAGGACATAAAAAGAGCAATTTTTTCATGGTTTTGAGAACACCGTGAGATCTGCCGGGTGACCGGTTTATCATTTGGGAAATTGTCGTTTAAAGCTGTTGCATCACATTGCTGTTTTGAAACAGGTTCTTTAGGGTTTTGAAACAATGTTTCCCTGGATTGGACAGGTTCATGATATGGAATAACAACTTCAGAATTGGATTCAAATTCCCGTATTTTTGCTTTCAGGCATTTGTTCTCTTTAAGCAGTGCTTCATATTTAATTCTTAGCTCATCATATTTACTTGTTTTCATTTTTATCTGATTCACCTGATTCACTTGAGCCCGTGGAATAGTATCTCTGATTCGGGTTTCTTGGAGTTTCCGGCATCGTCTGAGCCAATATGCCTTCAGACAGTAATGGTTGCAGAATTTTAGATCGGAAATATTCCCTGTGTTTCAATCCCAGGT
>WFQS01000129.1 GCA_015486915.1 Desulfobacteraceae bacterium | reverse complement strand
GTATGCAACCTTTAATGCGCCTTGTACATGGGGTAAGAATTCTGCGCTATTTCTGTTCAACTTATATCATCTCCGATCCTTATTAAATTATTTTTTTTATTTTATGTCTCTTTTTATTCCTCATCTTTGGTTTGTAAAATGATTGATTCTTCCTGCATTTTAATCATTTCATTATCTGAATCCGATGTACGTTGTACAGTAAACACCGGCTTTCCCTCCGAATAGAGATATTTCATAGAAGTTTCACTTAAAGCGTTTTTACCAAAAAGTATATGGTTACCCTGGGTATCCATTGGCAGTCTTGAGCCCTCTCCCCAGTCCAGAAAACTTTTGATACAGGCATGATCCATATACATTGCAACAAGGACTCTGGCATGTTTAAATGCGGGAAAATAGAAATGCCCCGTGTATACTCCCGGAAGAAAAGGAGCTTTAATATCCAGATCCCATAAAGGTATATGCACAGTATAATTTTCAAGAGATGTCTCTTCATCTGTATAGATCTGATAAGTTTTATCTGTATCCTCTCCTGATTCGCTGACGATTTTTCCCTCAACCATCACAGGATACTCAGGCTTTTTAAAGCAGGGCAGATGGATAAAGGGATTTTCATCGATTTCCATTTTTATAAGCATATCCATATTATAGCTGGCATGATCTGCATTGTAATTTTCACTTAAGTCCTGTTTTTCCGCGACAGCAGACATGTGAATTTCAAAAACCCGGAATTTTTTCTCAGACAAAAGATTATTTTTACTCCAATATTCCTTCTCAAAGTTCACCATGGTACCAATGGTGCAGTTGTTTGAAGGAAATTCCTTAAGGGTCAGCTCAATTTGTTCAAGACTGTTTTTCAGTTTCAGGGTTTCAGCTTTTTTTCTGTCATCAATGTCCTTTGTAATAGGTGTACGCATGACAATATCATGGCGAATTCCTGTAACTGACTCGTCCTGAGTAATCTTTACCTCCTGATATTTTTCCGAATGTACATTCAGTATTCTTGAATCATGGCGCAGGGTCTCAGGATAAACGGTTTTTAATGCATCCACTCCGGAGGGATAAAATACATTGGAAGACTTTTCAGATGGTTTTTCTTCTGATAATTTTATTTTGCCATCATTGTAATTATAAGCAAGGGCCATATTTGATACGTCAACATACCAGATAAAAAAATCATAAAACGATGCCTTGTTATGCTTTTTCTCAAGGCCCAGAAATACCATCTCATTGGTTTTTTCCTGAATATCTTCGCCGATTTCAATGGAAATTTCATCAAAGGCATGGTCTTTTATAACATCGGAGATTTTTTTATCGGTATAAAGTTGAACAGGGAAATGCTGTTTCCACAGTACAGCAGGAATATCCTCAAAGAAAATTTCATAGTGGCGCTTCAGAACAGGGTCTTTTTTTACCTGCCTGTAAAGGGATTCCTCAACGGATTTTCCGGTAACATATGCCTGCATGGTAAGGGGCACAGGATTCTCATCCTTGATATTATAGACCCTGGTGATTGATAAATTAATTTTTATAATCTTCTGTGTCACAAACAGGGGAAATAGTTCATCCTCCTCTGAATCGGAAAACAAACCGAATTCTGCTTTTCCGGTAAACCCGAATGAGTGCATATCAAGTTTACACAGTTTGATATTTCCACCCGGGATCTTAAATTTTTTGCCGTCAATTTCAAGTACAATATCTATCTGTAATGACTCTGAAAACATATGTTATCCCTAATTCTTTTATAACTGCCATGAGGCAGATCTGAACTGCATTACAGCAGCGCCTCACAATGAACATAAAAAGAACATTTGTTACTTTATTAAGAGTACGTTCTTTCTTCTAAACCGCCATGGGCCGATTTAAATTGGCCCTAAGCCGTTCTTTTATAAAAACAATCCGGGCACAGCAAATTATCGCCATCCTGCTTGGCTGCTATTTCCAGAATAACCCTGCCGCAGTCATCGCATAAAATTGTCCTGCCGGTGTTTGCTCTGTCCATATTGTCTGTTTCAGATGTCTCAGAATCGGCTTCATCCTCCTCAGTATTCTGATCCTGATCAGAATTCTTATCCTTGGACTTGAAAACCATATCATTATAGCACGATTCACAGAGTGTCCATATTCCAAGTTTTTTTTCTTTGCCCTTTTCAATTTCAATTTCACATATTCCGCATTGTTTTTTCTTATCAAGCTGATCCTGAACAAATGGAGTATCATGAAGATTTTCAGAATTTCCCGGATGTGCGTGGGAGTCAGTTTTTTCCGGTTCAGATTCAGCAGGATTTAAAAGTTTTTCAAAACAATCAAGACAGAAAACCCATTTACCGACTTCTCTGTATTCATTCCCTGCAATTTCCCGGTTGCATCCTTTACAATTCATATAGTGTGGTCTCCTGCGAAATCAAAAATCATCGTCATCATCAATGTCCTCCTCTTCATCATTATTTGTATCTGATGAGTCGGATTTTTCAACATTAAATGCATCAGGATCATTAAAATGAAATTCGTCGTTAATTGACACAAAGGAATCCATATCAACTTTGTATAACTTATCCATGGATTTCCAGAGAGCAACATCCCGGCATTTTTGAAAGGCAAGCAATTTATCAACATTTAAGGCATATTGTTTTGTGAAGTCTGCAAAAAGGTCAGGAAAATATATCTGCGGATCAAAATCAGCAATAATTGCATTAATATCATCTGCCACCAGTGCAGCTCCTGCATTTTTATTTTCCTTTAAAAGTTGAGAAAAAACTGCTATTTTTTTCAGAAGCATATACAGCAAATATGATCCTGAACTACTCACGGTGCCATGCATGCCCTGCTGTATGTAACCTGCGGAGTCAGATGGGTGTACCGCAGTTGATGATCCTGAATTGTCAGATATTATACTATCAGAATCAGTCTTGTCGGTCTCTTCAGGCTCAGGTTCATCAGGCTCTGGCTCCCTGTAAATAAGTTTATAAAAGCTGTCAAGCCATGCATTTATTCTGGATAAACCATCAATAATTCCGGCAGAATCATCCTCAAAAACAACAGTGGTCTCCTTCTGAAGTTCATTGGCAGCTTCCATTGCCTCCCATATTATATCGGAAGAAATATCTGTTTGCCAGTTCTGCCATTTGTCACTCTGTTTATTTTTTTCATTTTCAAGGATCTTATTTGACTGCTTAAACAGCCATATAATACTTTTTTTAGCTTGCTTTAAGCGATTTTTTGCGGGGCCTATTGCTTCCCAGTTGTCAATTAAAATTGTTTTCAGGGAGTTAAAGATATCTGTAAAAGCTGCAGGACCAGACTCATCAAACAACCCATATAAAAAATAGCAGATGATGCGTATATCATAAATATTATTTTCAATGATTTCCTGAGCCTGTTCCGCAGCCCCTGAAAAATTTCCCTGCTGAACCATGCCTGCGATATCGGCAAATCTTGGATCACGCGTATCCAGTCCCGGGTTATCGCTTGCCTGAAATTTATTATTCAAAAGTTCCGGATTCATTTGGTAAACCTCGTGCTAAAAGTATATTTTACAAGCATACATTAGATAATGATCGCTTTTTTTATAACCGCCATAAGGTGGAACTGGTGGCTCTCAGACGGCCTCAACGAATCAAAGATTCTGACAAAAACGGGGCCAAAGACGAGAAGCCAATAAATGTAATGGCCTACGTTCTATTTCTTATAAAACAACCGTGAGGCGGATCTGATTGCTTTCAGACTGCCTCACAATAAATACTAAAAAAATAGCAACTACACTTGTTTACTGTATCCTACAGTTAGGTAACCTAAGATCAAAACAGAT
>WFQS01000128.1 GCA_015486915.1 Desulfobacteraceae bacterium | reverse complement strand
GCCGAAGGAATATATGGTTTCATACTCAGGTCCTTCAAGCACAAGGCCCTTATGCCTTCCATCATCAATTTTTGTGAGTTTGCCGCATCCCATGAAACAATTTCTGCAGGCATGGGATTTTGCAGAAAGTTGTTCCACCATTGCCTGTGCGTTGATATTATCTTTTTTGTCAAATCTTCCTTTCTGCCAGTACCTGGTTGGAAAAGCACCGGCATTATTCATAATATCCACCATCATGGGAGTGCCGAAATTTCTGTAGGCATTGGTTGCCTTATTGTCCTTGAGCAGATTCAGTATATTGCGGTTATAGGTTTTAATTCCTTCAGGATCGGCCACTGGCCGTTTTTTCTCACCAGAGAAGGAAATTCCCTTTATCTTTTTTGATCCAAAGACAGCACCCATCCCGGTTCTTCCGGCAACTCTCCATCTGTCATTTTTTATTACAGCAAATCTGACAAGATTTTCTCCTGCAGGGCCTATGACCATGACCCCGCATTTTTTTACCTGGGATTTTTCCTTAATGTATATTTCACTGTCAAATGTGTCTTTTCCCCAAATTTCCCTTGCATTATGAAAAACAACCCCGTGTTCCGTAATTTCAAGCCACACAGGTTCAGGAGAAGCACCTTTAATCATAACAGCATCAAATCCGGTGCGGCTTAAGGGCAGAGCGAGACTTCCACCGGAATATGATTCACCGTAAAATGAAGTCAAAGGGGATTTACAGAAAATTCCATGGCGGCAGGATCCATATATGGAACTGTCCGTTGCAGGACCCGATGCAATAATGATATGATTATCAGGCTCCAGGGGGTCAACACCTGCAGGATTGTTTTCAAGCAGAAGAAAAGTCGCAAGACCCTTGCCCCCAAGTGTGGATTCCATTATTTTATCGTCAAGCTCTCTGACATAAAATGTTTTTTCCGTCATATCCACTATAAGCAGTTTATGAAAAAATCCCTTCATGGCTCCATCCCTCTTTTTTTAAGATTAAAATTTTCTGTTCGGGTCTGTTTAATCTGGTTCAGTTTAAATTTTATTATAGATCTTTTTTAAAAAGAACCCCCCTGTTTTTCTAATTATTAAGCTCGTTAAGGCTTTCTTCAAGTATTGTAAGGCCCTTATCAAGCTGTTCATCGGTTATAACAAAGGGCATTAAGGTTCTTATGACATTGCCGAAATTACCGCATGACAGGATGATAAGACCTTTTTCATAGCACAGCTGAACAAGTTTTTTTGCTTCATCCGATGCAGGTTCCTTTGTCTCCCTGTCCCTGACAAGCTCCAGGCCAAGCATGGGTCCCTTTCCCCTTACATCCCCGATGATTTCATACTTATCCTTAAGTGCATTAAATTTCTGTATAAGCGTCTCGCCAAGGGCTTTTGAACGGGCAAGCATATCATCTTCAATGAGAATTTCAAGTACGGCAAGTGCTGCGCTGCATGAAACAGGATTACCACCATATGTTCCGCCAAGGCCACCTGCATGGGGAGCATCCATTAATTCTGTCCTTCCTGTTACTGCGCTTAAAGGCATTCCGCCTGCAAAGCTTTTTGCCATTGTGATAATATCCGGTTCAACTCCCCAGTGTTCAATGGCAAAGAATTTTCCTGTCCTGCCGGCACCGGCCTGAATTTCATCTATTATAAGCTTAATACCATATTTGTCACAGATTTTCTTTATTTTGGGAAAATATTCAGGAGGAGGAGTAACAAAACCGCCTTCACCCTGGATAGGTTCTGCAAGAACTGCGGCAGTTGATTCGGCAGCAACATTTCCAATGAAAAAATCTTCAAGATAATCGGCACAGGCTGTATTGCATTTCGGGTATTTTAAATTAAAAGGGCACCTGTAACAATAAGCATAGGGCATCCTGTAAATTTCAGGAGCAAAGGGACCAAACCCGAGTTTGTAAGGTTTAATTTTGCTTGTCAGGCTCATGGTTAAAAGGGTTCTGCCGTGGAATGCATTTTCAAAGCAGATAATGCCATCTCTTTTTGTTGCATAGCGTGCTATTTTTACTGCATTTTCAACAGCCTCCGCACCGCTGTTTGCAAACATCGTCATTTTGGGGAAACTGCCCGGAGCAAGGTCGTTTAATTTTTCAGCAAGCTCAATATAAGGCTCATACATTGCAACATGAAAGCAGGTGTGAATGAATTTTTCAGCCTGATCCTTTATTGCTTTTACCACTTTGGGATGGCTGTGCCCAACATTATTAACACCTATGCCCCCTGCAAAATCGATAAATTCGTTTCCATCAACATCTGTCATCACGGCACCGCTTGCCTTTGCTATAAAAGCCCTGGTTATATTAAAAGGTCCAATGGGTATGCTTTTATTCCGACGTTCAATAAGTCCGCTGCTGATACCTGTCATTTAAATCCTCCTTAATTTATAAATTTTATATTTGCCTTGCAACTGGTTATTCTTTTATAACCGCCATGGGGCGGATCTGAACTGCGTTACAGCGCCTCAAAGAATCAAAGATTTTGACAAACATAAAAAGAGTATTTGTTACCTTGTCAAAAGTGAGATCTTTCTTATCAACGGCCATGAGGCCGATCCGGTGACTCTAAGACTGCCTCTCAACTGAAAATAAGCCATAGACACATAGCCAACACTTATAAGGGAACTTCCAAAAAATAATTTACGCATCCTGTTTGCCCTTTTGCCCGTTTTCTCTGTTGTGATAACAGGCACATAGTTCGACTATGCACCTGTCATCACGCCTTGAAAACGAACAAAAGTACTGCACGATATACGTATATTATTT
>WFQS01000127.1 GCA_015486915.1 Desulfobacteraceae bacterium | reverse complement strand
GTGTATGATTTGGTTAGTAGCAAGGCGTGTAAAAGTAAACTTTTACTCCTCGGTCAGTCGGTCGTGCCTCTCTCTTTCCCTGCGGCCTTGCCCCTGCCCGGGGGGGGCAACTCGTAAACTCGTTGGAGGTTATGTTGGCAATTAAAAAAGGTGGTAGACCTAAAGTTGAGAATCCGAAAATTAAAACTATCAGTTTTAAAATATCGGAATCTGAATATGCAAAAATTTTGGAAAATGCCTCTAAGCGTGGTTTAAGAATTTCTGCATATTCTCGGCTGGCTGTTTTGAAAAAAAAAATGCCTGGGGGCATAATGCCGACCATTAATTTAAAGACCTGGACAGAATTACATCGGATCGGTGTAAATTTAAATCAGATCACAAAACGAATAAATCAGATTGGAGATAATGCTGGCCTGATGGATATTATTAAAAATTTACAAAATCAGGTCCGGGAGATCCGGAACCAAATTATGGGCATATAATAATGATACAGAATTTTAAAACAGGTAAAGGGTTCAGGGGTGCGTCAGAATATGTTTCCGGGAAGGAAGGCGCAAAACGTTTATCCTGCGGAACTATGCAGGGGCAATCTCCCAGGGCGCTTGCAAAAGAAGCCGGTGCATTTCGAGCAATGCGACCGAATATGAAAACTGCCGTAGTACATATATCTTTAAATCTGCATCAGTATGAAGGGTTATCATCGGATCAGTGGGCTGATATTGCACAAGAATACATGAAAGGTATGGGAATGAATGACTGCCCGTGGTACGCAGAGCGCCACCATGATACTAACCACGATCATATACATATTGTTGGTGTGCGTATTGATAGCGACGGTAAAGCTGTATCAGATAGCCATGTATATCGCAGAGGTGCTAAAATTTGTCAAAAATTAGAAGTTAAATATGGACTTACCCAGAGTGCGAAAACACCAGAACAAGCGTGGGAAATGGACGAACGAGCAACTAAAAACGGAGAAATGCAAAATTTTAGGCGAACTGGAGAAGTATCAGAAAAAGAAATTATTAAGAGTGCTGTTAAGGAAATTTTTAAAAATGGTGGTGTAGAGACTGCTATTTTTTTTGAGCAGTTGCATGCTGCAGGTATAATTCCCAGGCCATACATCAAAGCCGGGAAAATGACCGGAATATCATATGAAAAAAACGGTATAGCGGTTAAAGGTTCAAGTCTCGGAAAATCTTTTTCGCCTAAAGGTTTGGAAAAATTAGGTCTTGATTATGATCAAGATCGAGATTTTCCATATCTGCAAAATTATTTGGAGGATCTTAAAAATGAGCATAAAAGATCAGATGCAAGAAGCAACGAAGATCAAAATGATACCAATACGCCAGCAAATGGACGACGTCAGGGACTTGCAGCGGAACGGTCAAAAAGCGATAGAAGCAGTTTTACAGAAAATGAAGCAGACAATCGAGCAGAAGATCGAAGAAATAGCAGGAACGATCGAGCCGATGGCTCAAGCAATGATACAAATACAAGAGAGTACCCAGGAGACCGTCAAAAAATCAGTATTGGTGCAGGCGAAGCAAGCCAAGACAATGACAAAAAAAATACAAACAGCGATCGAGGAGATCGAGAGCAAAGTGGACGAGCTGGTGGAAGCGGAACAGAGCTTAATCAATGCAACGAACCAAGCAACAGCAGCAGCCTTGAAGATAGAACGGAGCAGCACAGGACTAAAACTGAAGTTCTTGATTTTGTCTCTACTCCTGGGATTGATAATGGGTACAGCAGCGGGGACAGGATTATGGATCTTGCTTACAAACCATCTCATATAATCGCTAAGGAAAAAAGTTGGAGTCGCCAAGCTGATGCCCTGGGTGCACCTGAATACAGGATCACGCTCACTGATGGTAAAGGTAAAGCAAAGCCATGGAATATGGGGAAAGGCCGGGGACCGGACGGGGGAGAAAAATTTTTTACTGCCCAGGAGGTTAAAGATTTGATAACAACAATATTGTCAGCTAAAAATGCTCAAGGTCGTAATATTTATGTTACGCCAATAGACGATCAAAATCATTATATTTTGCTTGATGATTCAAATGCAGACAAAATAAAAAAGTTACAGGTTACAGGATTTAAACCGGCATTTGTCCAAGAATCCAGTCCTAACAATATACAAGCAATTTTTAAAGTACCAAAGCCCGAAGTATCAAAATTTGAGCAAAGCGTGGGAAACACTGTTACACAGCGTCTTAACAAAGAGCTTGGAGATCCTAAGTTGTCAGGGACAATACATCCATTTAGAATGTCGGGGTTTGCAAATAGAAAACCAAAATATGAAAAAAACGGAAAGTATCCGTTTGTTAAAATTATTGCAGACCAGGGCGGTATTTGTCAAAAAATGACAACAGTCATGGAGCAGACCAGGGCAGATAAAAAAGCAGAGCGTGATGAAATTGCTCAGAGCAAAGCTACTGAAGTAGCTCAGGAGCGCAAAAAAAGAATAGCTAATATCGGACGAACATACGAACCACAAGGGATAGATAAAGATTTATCAAATGTAGAATTTAGATTTTGCCAAGCAAGGCATAAATGGGAAAATTTAGCTAAGGCCAAGGGCTGGTCACTGGATGACAGTCGTCTTGACTTCAGGGCAGCTAAAGACATTGTAATGACTTATGGACAAGAAAAAACTGCTGCAGCAATTAAGTCTTGTTCTCCGGCCATTGGTGAACGACATAAAGATATTGACGACTACGCCAACAGAACGGCTGCAAATGCTGAAATTAAAGTGCAGCAGGAACAAAATCAAGTTCCGGAAGAAGAACCAGAAAATGGAATGAAAATGTAATCTTAATTTAATTAGTTTTTTCCGGCGGAGCGGAGCGGCGGCGGCGGTGTGTGAGGAGGAAAATTTATAATGGACGATTTTGAAATTTTGAGAAAAAAACAAGCAGAAATAGGCAAAAATAATCATGATTCTGACAAAAAATTGAAGAAATCTAAGTTCAGGAATAGATTTGAGCATATGAATTTTAGAGCAAAATCTAAAGAAGAAATTGCTGCTTGGGAAGAAGAACGGGAATTACAAAATACTGCTTTTGCTGTAATACCAACAGTAAAAGAAAAAAAAGAGCAAAAAAAAGAGCAAGTAATATTGAATGTACTGCAAAATGAAGATCAAGCAGCAATGCCCAACTCGATTGCAAGATCTGCTCTTTTTGCTTGTATTCACCCAGGGCGGCGCAAAATACATGATGAAACACTTATTGCAAGCAGACAAGACGCAACTATAAAATACTCTGGTAAACAGCTGGACATGGGCGATAGTGATGTGTTTATGCAAGCTTTACGATTAGTCGATCAAGATATTTTAAATACTAATGTCCAGATACAGCCTTATCTTTTTTTAAAGGCACTTGGAAGGGCAACAGGTCTAAGCGATAAAAAATGGCTCAATAAAGCAATAAAAAGATTGATGACGTGTGTTTTATATATACATGTGCCAGGAAAATACGAAGTTAGTTTACATTTGATTGATGATTATTATCATGACGAAATAACTGATAAATATTATATTAGGATAAATGCAAAAGCAGCTCAATTATTTGTTCAAAATCAATATGCCCTTATTGCTGTCTCTTATACACATCTCCGAG
>WFQS01000126.1 GCA_015486915.1 Desulfobacteraceae bacterium | reverse complement strand
GAGCAAGTGGCTACCGTCTTGTTTATGAAGTAATTGATGAAGAAATATATATTTTGGTAATTGCAATCGGCAAAAGAGATAAAAGTTTGGTTTATAAAAAAGCGCGTCAAAGAAAAATTTAAAATCTGCTCAAGCCCCTCGGACGGTCCCTCACGGTTCCGCCCTTGTTTTCGGCTAATACTTGTACGAACAGGTACTCATGTTAACAGGACTCGCGTATAGGGGACTTTCATCCCATAAGTTCACGCCCATGCCGGGCGTACACAAGGCAAATACACTCGGACGGCAAAAAATTCAACTCGTTCCTCGCTCTGCTTTTTGCCTCCGGTGATTTGCGGCGTTCTTGCGGCGTTCTGTGCTTACATTATGTTTCCATCAGTCTCCAAATAATTGCCCCACCGTTTTTATCGGTAGAAACATTCTGGTTTTACCATGATTTTTACATAGATAGTGAAATCCGTGTTTTTTGTAAAATTCCTCAACTGAATCGTTGATACAATCGACTACTACCGCATAAGCACGCATTTGCTGATTGACCTGCCACAGAAATTCAAGTGCCTGTATAAGTGTTACTTTGCCCAATTGTTGTCCCTGAACTTTTTTGTTTACCGCCAACTGGGCAATAAGAAAAACAGGTACTGGATAGTGGGGCAATGATTTTGATATATTTTTAGGTAATGTATCTCTCTGCATAGAACTTGGAACAACCGTATAAAAAGAGCAGATGGGATATTTTCGGTTAGATAGTGCCTCCAGTGCTGGTAAAACCATAGTTTTACTGACACCAACCTTCATATGCCTGAGAGCATGTCTTTGTAAAAAGGTGTTTAATTCTTCTAAGCCACAATCAAAAGTGGATCTGTCGTGAATAGCCTTGTTTAATTCAACGAAGGTTTTGCTATATTTCATTTGAATCCCTGCTTTTTAGTAAAAGCAGCGGCGTCTACCAATTTTTTATCAGGTGCATGCAGTTCTTCGCATATTTGGATAAAATTATCGAAAATATCATTTTCAACTGTCATACTCTCATATTGTTGAATTACCTTTGTTGAATTTTCATCTATCAGCCTGACGATGTATTCGGTCAAGCTCCGAACCCCAAGAAGTGCAGATGCTTTTTCAGCCTTAGCTTTAATGTCAGGGCTCAATCTCATATCTATACGTGCAGTTGCCATTGTCGCCTCCTTTGTTTAGTGGGAATTTTATACTTAAACTTGAATATAGCGCACAATGGCTTTTGTGTCAACTTGAGCCGGAAAATATCCGTACGTCCTGTCGATTCACTACTTTGAACACAGGATCGCGGTGCTGATCGGTGTGCACAATTAAATATATTTCCGAAATTACAACCCACCCTGGAACACGATTTGATTTTTTTAAACTGAATTCTCAGGAAAGGGACAAAGCACACAGCCTCCAGAGAGAGACAAAAAATCAGGGCTTAAATCATCTGGGCGGTATATATTTTTTGTTTTACAATACCTGATGAATTCTGTAAGATATTTTTTTTTGGAGAAAAAATAGATAAACCAATAGAGTTTCATTTTTGGTCAGAATCTTTGATTTTTAGAGGCAGTCTGAGAGTTACCAGATCCGCCTCATGGCGGTTATAAAAAATATGCTTCATCGTTATTATGGAGAAAAGAATATATGGTAAGTCTTATTAAGGAAAAAATTGTCATTTTTGGAAAGATGATAAAATTTCACCACACGATTTTTGCCCTTCCCTTTGCATTGTCCGCCGTTGTTATGGCCTGGCGTGATCATCCCTTTAAAATTTCTGATCTGATCTGGATTCTTGTTGCAATGGTTGGGGCAAGGTCTGCTGCAATGGGATTTAACCGCATTGCAGATGCTGTAATGGACGGGAAAAATCCAAGGACCGCTGCAAGGGAAATTCCCGCAGGTGTTCTTAAAAAAAAAGATGCTGTGATTTTTGTTTTAATATCTTCATTGATTTTTATTTTTTCTGGGGCAATGCTTGGAAAACTGTGTTTTATTCTTTCATTTCCCGTGCTTTTCTTTCTTTTTTTTTATTCCTATACTAAAAGATTTACAAAGTTCTGCCACCTGTACCTTGGTGCTGCAATTTCCCTTGCTCCGCTTGGGGCATGGATCGCTGTCACGGGCTCTGTATCAGTAAG
>WFQS01000125.1 GCA_015486915.1 Desulfobacteraceae bacterium | reverse complement strand
TTATTAAATCAGGTTCTTTTATAAGAAAGAGCTCGCTTTTGACAAAGTAACAAAGACTCTTTCTATGTTCGTTGAGAGGCACTGTAACGCAGTTCAGATCTGCCTCATGGCAGTTATTAAGAGAATAAACAGGGGGAAAAAATATGACCAGGAAAGCAAATTTTTTTAAACTTGGCCTGTTTGTCATCATAGCTTTTGTTCTTTTTGCTGCATTTCTCATTGCATTTGGTGCTGGAGAATTCATGAAAAAAGAGCTGATTGCTGAAACTTGTTTTGACGAGTCTGTCCAGGGATTAGATATAGGGTCCGAGGTGAGATACAAGGGACTTAAGATTGGGACCGTAAAATCCATAACTTCAACTGCAAGGGTATACAACCGTGCGTCAAACTATATTCTCGTAAGATTTGCCCTTGACAAGGATTCTTATCTCGGGCAGACCGGAAAAACAAATGAGGAGAGAATCAGTAAAGCCATTGCCAAAGGTTTAAGAATTCATCTTGCTTTTAAGGGGCTTACAGGAGCTGCTTTTCTTGAAACCGACTATTCACACGGAGTAGTACCTTCTATCTCTATTTCCTGGAGGCCGCAATATATTTATATTCCTTCGAGGAAAAGCAGGATAAAACGCCTCGGGGATGCAGTAAACCAGATAGTGGAAAATTTTACTCATATAAATATTGTCAATATTACGACAAGGCTGGATAAACTTTTACAGATACTTAACAATAAAGCAGCAGATCTTGATATGGCGAAAATTTCACTCCAGACTGAGAATCTGCTTGCCGAGGTAAGGAAAACAAATCAACAGCTTTCCAGGACACTTGGGTCTGCAAAAATTAAAAAAATGATAGATGATGCTCAAAAAACTTTCTCAGGATTTAAAACGATTGTCCGAAATTCCCAGCAGCCCCTTGATAAGGCAATGAAAGACTTCAGTAAAACAGCTCATAATGCAGCAGCTATAACATCTGATATTAAAACCGGCCTTTCTTCAAAAATTGAAAATTTTTCAAATGAAATTGATACCATGCTTGAAAGCTTGAATAAAACTTCAAAAATGCTGGAAACCATGGTCTGGATGAATACAGATACCATCAATAGAACCCTTGAAAATTTTGTACATACATCTGATAATCTGAAACAATTGAGCCTTGAACTTAAACATTATCCGGGACGGCTTTTATTTGAAAAGCCGCCTGAAAAATATTTTTCCGGAAAAACAAACGCATTGCGGTTACAAGGAAATTAAAATGATGAAAAAGGCCACAATTATCATATTTACTGCAATTGCACTTTTTGGCTGTTCAGGACTTGAGAAAAAATTTCCAAAGAGGAATTTATTTGTCATTGAAGCAGGTTCTATAAAATCAGAGCCTTACAAAAGTATAAATTCATCTAAAATTAAAGAATTGGATAAAACAGGGGGAAAAACAGGACTTATTGTCAGACAATTTACAATTTTGCCTGAGTTTGATTCAAATTATTTTATCTATCGTATTTCCCAAAATCAGTACATTTATGATTATTACAATAATTTTATTATTTCTCCATCAAGTATTATAACTGATGATATTGGAAGAATTTTGTATGATTCCCCGTATTTCAAACGTGTAGAACCAAATGAATCTGAAGATATCAAGTACCGGCTATGGGGCAACATAATTGATCTTTACGGGGATATGCAGAACAAAAACAACCCGGAAGCCGTCATGACAATAAGACTTGTTCTTGAAAAAAATACAGGGATTGGATTTAAGTCTGTTATCAACAAAGTTTATCCGGCAGAGGTTATTTTTGCCCAAGGTGGCGCGAAAGGCCTTGTGGATGCGTGGGGGAAATGTCTTGAAAGGATAATGTCAAATTTTTACAAGGACTTTATTAATAGCACGGGCAAGGGAATTCATGGTAAACGGTTTGGCTATAACAGCATCAATTCCCGTAGGGCTTGCGTTTTCTGAGTCCGCAATATTAGAAAATCCCGTTGACAGTATAACAGGCAGTTCAGGCCTTATTTTCTTAATTTTTCTTGCAAGCTGGGAGCCCTGGATATCCGGCATCGTCATATCTGTAATAACAATATCGAATTCAAAAGGGGATTTCCGGATTATTTCCAGGGCTTCTAATCCTGATTTCATTGCAACGGGGTTATGTCCGAGTTTTTCAAGCATCGATCCTCCAAGTTCCACAAGCGTATCTTCATCGTCGATAAAAATGATTTTCTGTCCCTGGCCGGCAGTTCCATTAATTATAACGTCGGTATTTTCTTTTTCTTTTATATATTTCGGGAAATAAACTGTAAATTCCGTTCCCTTGCCTTTACTGCTTTTTACTGTTATCTGTCCGTTGCACTGGGTTACAATACCGTGGACCACAGCAAGTCCAAGTCCTGTTCCGTCACCGCCTCTTTTTGTGGAAAAATAAGGCTCGAAGATTTTATCCATAATCTCCGGGCTTATCCCTTTCCCATCATCTATAACAGATATGGTTATATAGTTTCCCGGGTCAAGATCCGGCAAGGATGACTGGGAAAAAATTGTTTGGTGATCAATTTCCAATTGATTTGTTTTAATTGTAATTGTACCCTGGTTATCCTCAATGGCCTGGTATGCATTGGTACACAGGTTTACTATCATATGGTTAAGTTGTGTTGGATCAGCAAGGATATAACCTGTATTTTCTGAAATTTCAGTCCTGATTTTAATTGAGGATGGGATGGATGATCTGAGGAGCTTCAGGGATTCTTTAGTTACAGTGGATAGGGACACCGCTATCATTTCATCATTTTTTTTATTATGCCGGCTGAAATCGAGGATTTGAAGGATAAGATTTTTAGCACGGTCGCATCCGCCAAGTATTTTTCTGGTGTAATGCATGGCCTTTTTATTTTCATGGATATCCATTTGTAGAAGCTGGGTATAACCGAGGATAGCTCCCAGTATGTTATTAAAATCATGGGCTATACCACCTGCAAGTGTCCCTATGGCCTCTAATCTCTGTGCCTGTCTCAGCTGTGCTATAAGTGTTGCTTTTTCTTTTTCAGCTTTTTTAAGATCGGTGATATCTTTATTAACACCTCTGTAGCCCGTAATACAATTATTTTTATCTTTTACGGGTTTACCACTGATAAGAAAACATGCTTTAGTTCTGTTTTTTTTCTGCATCCATATTTCAATATTGTTAAAGGCTTCGGCTTTCGCAATATTTTTATTGATGGTCTCTGCAGTGCTGATTCTGCTTTCTTTTGTCATTAAGGTGAAGAAATTATTTCCAATGAGCTCTTTGTATGAATAGCCTGTAATGGAATTTATATTCTGGGAAATATAGGTATAGTGTAATTTTGTATCAATTTCCCATATCCAGTCCCCGATGCTTGTTACAATATCCTTGAGACGTTTTTGGCTTTTCCTGAGAGACAGCTCAATCTGTTTTCTTTTTTCAAGTTCTTTTTGAAGGTTTGACTTGACCTGGTATGAACGCAGTGATGTTGTTACAAGAGTGTGAAGCTTTTGCGCTGTGAGCTCTGTTTTGAGTCTGTAATCATTAATATCATATTTATTGATTATGCTTTGTTCCGGTGCAAACCCGGGCTGGCCCGTTCGGATTACAATCTGTATAATAGAATTTCCAAGTTCCTCTCTTATATAGTGGATCAGTTCTAAGCCTGCATTTTCAGTTTCAAGAACTACATCAAGAAGAACAATGGCAATGTCAGGATTTTCCCGTATTATTGTTTCAGACTCTTTTTTTGAATATGCATGCAGAAAGACAACTTTTTTCCCCTTAAATATAAAATCCGAAAGGACTTTTTCAGTTATATAGTGGACATCTTTTTCATCGTCGGTAATTAAAATTTTCCATGGATTCATTGTGTTGCCTTGTGTTTTAACATCTAATGGGTCAGGTTCTTTATGTTCATCTGCAAAAGTCATTGTTTCATGATTGTGTTGTTTTTCCATTTTTATCTTTTTTATTATAATTTTTGATAAAAAGTATACAGGATCTTTTCTGAACCTATGGAAACGGTTTTGTTATGGATATAACAGCCATCATGGGGTCGATCTATAGACTCTCATACGGCCTCAAAGAATCAAAGTTACTGATAAAAAATCGAAGGCGCGGCACCAACTCTAATACTTATAGGTACTTTGCAGGAGTTTCATATAAAAAAACTAAATGCAAAATTTTGATCACCGCGCTGGCATATTTATTTTTTTGATACTATATCAGATTGAAGTTTTTCAGCTATTTCCATGGCATTGTTCAAAGCATCATTTATTGCAAAAAGTTGTATTTTAAGAGTTTTCAGTGATGCCGGAGTTGCTGTTATTTTTTCAGAACCGGACAGGACTTTTGAAAAAGTTTTAGATTTCTCGGCAAATTCAATAAGCCTTTTGCCGAAATCTTCAATTTCATCTGCCCATTTTTGTCTTTCATCAGCTGAGAAATCAATTTTGGCATTACCAGTTCCTTTTATTAAATCATCCAATTTGTAATGTTCAGGATTAGCAATAATCTCATACATAATAATTTCCTCCGGGGAAAGTAAAAAAGTTGATTTTAATAGGTTACATTGGTACTTAATATTTGAAGGCAAATCAAAAATTTGCATTCAAATATAATTTGTATTTTTTAATTAAAAATTATTTTATTGTAACACATGCTTTTAGTCAAGCTCAGAATCAATTTTTCATTAAAGAAAGATCGTAAAATAATTTAAAAGACAGGGGGGTAAAATGTTTATTAATTTAAAAACAAATTCAAAAAGCGTTATGCTGGATATCACTGATGATGTGAGGAAACTTGTCAGGGAATCAGGTATTTCCGATGGTTTTGCCCACATTTTTTCCATGCATACAACAGGCGGAATCACCATTAATGAGAATGCCGACCCGGATGTGAGAAAAGATATAAGAGATGTACTTAATAACTTGATTCCCTGGGAAAATAATTATCATCACCTTGAGGGTAATTCTGCAGCCCATGTCAAAACAAGTCTTGTGGGTTCATCCGAATTTATCCCCATTGAAAACAACAATCTTGTTCTCGGAACGTGGCAGGGAATTTTTTTCTGTGAGTTTGACGGGCCAAGGACAAGGAAGGTTCATGTAAAATTTATAAGAAATAGTGCATTGTAAAACGTTATTTCATAATTTGTTGTGATCAGATCCGGGCTTGAGTCCAGCTCGGCCTCATGGCAGTTATATGAAAGGCCCGGAAAGTTAAAATAAAATCATTATGATTGAAAGTGCAAGTGTTGTCAGATAGATTATTGTTTCATGTCCGGACTTGATAAACTCTGGATCTGTGCGGTCTTCAGAATAACATCTTGCTTCCATGGCCGTTGCAAGCCTGTCTGCGGACTGGAACGTTTTTTTAAAAAGAGGTACGCAGAGGCGGGCAGCCTTTTTTATTGGATTTGGCTGAAGATCTGCGCATCTTGATTTCTGGGCATTGGAAATCTGTTTTGTCTGTTTGATGAGAAATGGCATGAATCTTAAAAATAGACTTATCATTATTGAAACTCTTTTTTCGGGGATAAAAGGGACAGGAGATAAAAACCACTGAACTGCCCCTTTTACGGAAGATGGTTTTGTTGTTTTTATGAACACCATTCCAAGAAGCATTATGATGAGAAATCTTGCGCATATCCGGGCTCCAATGACCATTCCCTGTTTTGTCATTGATATATTAAAAAAAATTATTAAAGGGGTGCCATTAGTTGTAAGTGCTCTGGCCGCAAACACAAATATAAGGAGAATAAAAAAATATTTAAGCTCCCTGAACATTACCACGGGATTGATACCGGCATTAATCACAAGTGTCGTAATAATAAAACTTATCAGGGCAAGAGATGCGAAATCAGCTTTAATAATGGACAGACTCAAGAGACACATGGAAAAAATTTTACATCTCACATCAAGCATGTGTAGAAATGACTTTCCGGTCTGGTAGGTGAAAGAGGTTAACTGGTCCATGATATCCGGTTTATATCCATGCCAAGTTTTGAAGCACATGGTTCCCTTACACCGAAGGTCTCAAGCTGTTTCAACAGGTTAACAGGTTTGTCATCCGCTGCTATGATTCCGTTGTCCATGATAATTAACCGCGTGGCACAGGATACTATTTTTTCAATATCATGGGTGGCAATTAAAATTGTATGACCTGACCTGTGGAGATCTTTTATGCATTCAATAAGTTCAAGTGTGCCAGGATAGTCGAGGTTTGAAAAAGGTTCGTCAAAAACAATAACTTCGGGATTCATGGCAAGAATTCCTGCAATGGCAAGTTTTCGTTTTTCTCCACCTGACAATGTGGATGGATTTCTGTCTTTTAACGGCATAAGCCCGAGTTTATCAAGTGAAGAAAGAACTTTTTCGTTTATTTTTTCCCTGGAAAATTTAAGATTTTCAGGTCCGAAAGCCGTGTCATCAAATACGGTTTCTCCTACGATCTGTGTATCTGCATCCTGAAATACCATGCCGATCGTTCTGCGGGTGCGGGTTAAATTTTTTTTGATATTTTTATTTTCAACAAGGATTTTTCCTGAACCCGGAGATAAAAGCCCGTTAAGATGGCAGAAAAGAGTTGATTTGCCTGATCCGTTTCTGCCGGCAAAAATGATAAACTCTCCTTTAAAAATTGAAAGGTTAATACCTTTTATGCCTGAACCTGTTTTTTTATCATATATATGGGACAGGTTGATAATCTCGATAATTTTATGTTTCATATTTAATTGTTCGTTTTACCTGTTAAAGACAGCTTCGGAAGGTCACGGGGGGCTTTTCCCATTGATGTCACTGTTTTTTTACAATGGGTCTTATTATTTTTGCAGCATAAGCTGCAGCAATGATTTTAATTATATCACCAATGAGAAAAGGATACATACCGACAGCTACGGCTTTATTCCACCCCATGCCCGTAACATATTTAAGCCATGGAACTCCTGCGGCATATACAATCAGCGAGCCCGCCACCATGGCAATTATATCGTTTGCCATTGTTTTTTGCAGTTTTTCGGAAATGATTCCAGTGGCATATACAGCTGGAAGATATGAAAGAAGATATCCTCCGGTTGGTCCGAAAAGTCTTCCTATTCCCCCTGTTCCTCCTGCAAAAACAGGAAACCCCAGCGCACCCATGAGAAGATATACTGAAACACATGCAAGTCCCCATCTCGATCCGAGTATAATCCCTGCAAGGAGAACAAACATGTTCTGGAGGACTATGGGAACAGGTCCTATTGGAATTGCAATAAAGGCACCTGCAGCGATAAGAGCTGCAAACAGAGAAGCATAAACCGTCATCCTGAGTTGATTTGATATATTCATATCTAGTTTTTCCTGTGAAATTTTAAAAGTATTTTAAAAATACGAAAATAAGGATAAGCACGCTTTGGGTTTTTATCCGTAAAAACAGTCCCCATATATAATTCTTTTCTTTATTCCATTGTCCTGCTGCAGTATCAGGGCTCCTGAAGAGTCAACATCAACGGCAAGTCCGTTTGATGTACTCTCAGAAGTTTCGATGGTCACCTGCCTGCCGATTGTGGAAGTATATTTTTTCCATTTGTCAATTATATCTTTATTCTTTCCATTTGGATCTTTATCATAAATTCTGGAAAGTTCTGACTTGAATTCATCAAGAAAAGTTATCAGTATTTCTCTTCTTGAAACTTTTTTGTTAAGGATATTTTTTATTGAAACAGCATTGGGTTCTCTTTTTTCAGGGCAATTGTTGACATTTAGTCCAATACCTATATTTACAAAGGAAATCATATCTGCTTTTGTTTCCATTTCCGATAAAAGACCTGCAAGTTTTTTTCCGTTTACAAGAATATCATTGGGCCATTTCACACTGGCGTTAATTTTAAAAAGTTTTATCAATGTTTTTGCAAGGCACAGGGACGCTGCAAAATTAACCCTGAATGAAAGCACAGGAGGAAGATCAGGTTTGAGAATAATCGTGAACCACAGGCCTCCCTTTGAAGACAGCCATTGTCTGTTGAGCCTTCCGCGGCCTTTTGTCTGCTCCTCCGCCACAACTATAGTCAGGTGCGGTGCACTGTTTCTTGCCATTTCCCGGGCTGTATCCATTGTTGAAGAAATTTTTGGGAAAAAATGTATATGGTATTTCTCGTTATCAAAACAGAATGGAGCCAGCAGATCATCAGGATTTATCAATTTATACCCTTTTGAAGAGGAGATAATTTCATATCCTTCTTCAATGAGCTTTTTAATATGTTTCCACACGGCAACCCTTGATATGCCAAGTTCTATACTGATCTGAACCCCTGAAATTACCTCGCCTCCTGAAACAAAAAGACGCTTTAAAATTTTTTCTTTCATTGTATTGATTCTGCTATTTTTTTAATATGAAACTTCTTCAAAGTACCTTTATTTATTAGAGTTTCAACATTTGTTGTGAGGCAGTCTGAGAGTCTTCAGATCGGCCTCATGGCCGTTAGTTAACATAATGTTAGATGACTGGTTAACAAAATTGGTTGCCCAGGTCAAGTTTTCTTTTTTGAAAAATAGATTGTTTTGAATATCTAATTTTTACAGATGTGGGAAACTATCGTTCGTAATCCGGAGGCTTTGTGATAAATTAATAATAAAACAACGGTAAGTGCTGGAGAAAATAATGTAAATATTGACCCCCATACAGTAAAATTTGTCTAAATTATTGTGCTGTATGGAGGCCGATATGCTTAAATGTACTAATATTGAAGAATAATGAATTTGTCTGTTCGTGATCCCAATAGCGAAAACATTCATGCAGCAGAATTATTCTTTTACCCTTCTTAATTCTACTTTGACACGATTGTTAGCATTGGGACATTCCCATACCTGGACATCGGGATCTTCAAATACAGGAAATGCTCCCCCGAACTGCAGAATTTTTACCCAGCCTGCAATATTGTGATAAAATAAACCGCAGAAATCACCGCATTTGTGGGTGCTCAGCTCAAATTCATCACCGGGTTTCATTCCAATGGTACAGTCTGCCTTTGTTTCAATTACCTTTGCAATAACTTTACTTCCAATCTGTGGAAAATTTACAGCCATTTTACGTCTCCTTTTTATTTTGATTATTAACACAAAAAGGTATCCATAACTGCATGTATAGATTTCATACACGATTTTTCAGTATAGCTTTCATGCATGACCTTCCATGCGTGAATGGATGCCTGCAATTAAAATTTATCAGATCTGTCTCATGGCAGGTCAGGTAATGTTTAATATTTTTTATACATTTTTTTCCATGGGTCTCTTTCATTTCTCTGAAAATCAGAAAGAGCAAGATAAAAGGACCCTACTGCAAGTTCTGCACAATGCGTTTCTTCCTGTGGAAGAGTACCAAGGTAGTCTATTACATTTTCAGCTGTAATTTTCCATGCCTGTTCAATTGTCTTTCCCTCTGCAAGCATGGATACTGCGTTGGCACAGGCATTGGTATTAATACAGCCGTCTGTGTCAAAGGAAACCGTCTTGATTTTTCCATTTTCAACCATGACAAATGTTTCTATGGTGTCTTTGCATTCTCCTGTCCTTTTTCCATATCCGTCAGGTTTTTCAAGACGTTCTCTCCTATCATTGCGATAGGCCATTTTAATATAATGGGCGGAATGATCTTTAAAAAAATCAGTGCCCTGGTCAGGTGTATGGTTTTCCATCTTGTTTCTCTGTCCTCTACTCCGGTTGCAGCATCCATCATTATCCTGCGTTAAGGATCGAAAAATAAATTATTTGAAAACAATTGCTTTTCGATCCTGAAACAGATAATTCAGGGATTTGAGTTTATAATCAATGAACTATCTTTTTTTTATAAGAAAGAGCTCATTTTTGACGAAGTAACTGATGCTCTTTTTATGTTTGTCAAAATCTATGATTTTTTGAGGCGCTGTAACGCAGTTCAGATCTGCCTCATGGCAGTTATTCAATATTTTCAATATATTTGATTTCGGGAATCTGTTTCACCAAAACCCTTTCTATGCCGTTTTTAAGTGTAATCTGGGACATGGCGCACCCTGTACATGCCCCTTTTAATCTGACTTTTACCACTTTATTCTCAAAACTTATAAATTCCACATCACCTCCATCCTGCTGGAGCATGGGTCGGATATCATTTAAAATTTTTTTTATTTTTTCTTCCGTTTCCGTCATTTTCGTTTCCATATTGATATTTTCGTAATTTGATTTCCAGTAAGGATCGGAGATGAAATAAGTTGAACAGAAATAGCGCAGGATTACGGCCCATGTACAAGGCGCATTAAAGGTTGCATACTTAACGTATTCGGCCTTTGATGCAACGAAGTAGATGGGCCGGAAGACAAGCAATCTCGTTCAACTTATAAAATTTTCGATCCTAAAGGTGCAATACCGAATTGAATCATGGCTTTTCAGGCAATTTTTTTACCGGCGTCTTTTCCCGACGTAACGCAGTAAATATCGGTTATTTTAAAAATAACAGCTCCCTTTGATTTTAAAGGTTTGTTTTTTGCCTTTCCGATTTTTTCAATCCATTTTGCCGTATCTTCAAAACGTTTCCCTTGAGTTTCAATTGTAATAGTACCCTTTATCTGATAGCCCTCATGGGACTTGAGATCCCAGAATGTAATACCGGCAATTGGATTCTCCGTGATATTTTTCAGGGTTTTCCCAAAATACTGGTCTGATATCAGTATGGTTTCATCATCAATTATTTTTTTTGCACCAATGGGTACTGCATTGGGGATACCGTCTTTGGAAGCTGTTGAGAAAACTACGATTCCCTGATGTTTAAACATTGATTTTACATTTTCCGGCATTTTTGCCATGATAACGCCTCCTTGTATACTTTATCTTTTATATTATGAATTTTTATGATCCCGTAAAAAATCAAAAATACTCAAACTGATATTTATAATTTCAGTATGTTACAGCTGCAAAATACCAAAACCTGACTTTTTACAGGTTCATCGATTTTAATTATGTTCTGTTTTATTATTTTTAACGTATGACTCCCTCTGGTCTGACAGGCTAATGATATTGATCTGCATCAACTTCTAAAGCAGGCGATGCCCGCAACCCATGTGCCTGCCTCAATTTTTTGTTTTTTATTACAGAAATTCAGGGGTAAGGCACTAATAACTCTGCCATGTACAAGGACAATTAAAGCACGCTATATTGCATTTTCAGGCTGCCACAAACGCTTTTTACTTTTGATTGTCATAACTCGGGCAGTCATATTTACTTTCAATATACGGTTTGATATCAATTATGGGAGTTTCGTTCAGCATGTCAATCCCCTTAACTTGAATTATCCCTCTATTTATTTCAAGCACCTTGACAACGGACATTCCAATGGGATTTGGTCTGAAAGGAGAGCAGATGCTGAAAACCCCTTTTCTCTCCCTGTTATGGGGCGGAGTCTGAAAGAGCAGGGCCGTTGTGAATTTTGAACTTTTATGAAATAAAAACAGCACAACTATTTTCTGCCCCGGTTTAATATCCTTAAGTCCTGGAATATATTCCTTTTTAATTTTCAAGGTGCCTTTAACATCGGAAAGGCTCCAGTGTCTTGGAATTGTTTCTGCATCAGTATATGCAAAGCCTATGGGCTTTATTTCTGTTTTCATTTCATATTCCCGATCTCTTTTGCATAGGTTTCAAAATCATTTTCCATGAGAAATTTTGAAATCATTTCGCTTACCTTGTCTGCGGTATCAACTTTGTAAACTCCCTTTTCATTACGGCCTGCAATTTCTTTTGCATTTTCCACAATCGCCTTGAGAGATTCTGTTGTGATATCAACATTAACATTTACGGTTATCATATCTTTTAATTCCATGGAACTTCATTTTAAGTAATTATTTATAACCGCCATGAGACGGATAGGGTATTATTTGAGATTGTTGATTTTGTTCTCAATATCCTGCATCTGTCTTTTTAAGTTTTCAGATTGCTCTTTTAACATACGAAGTTCTTCTTCTTTTGTTACAGGATTGTTTTTCCCTGCAGTGTTAAATGCGGATACGCCTGCTCCTGTTGCCATACCACGACCGCCGCCGCCCATACCGCGGCCTCCGCCGCCTCTGCAGCCGCCCATGCCACGACCGCCGCCCATGCCCATTCCGCCACCGCCACCCATGCCACGGCCACCTCCACTCATTCCCATACCTCTGCCTCCGCCACCCATACCCTGGCCTCTTCCCGTACCCATACCGCCGGTGGAGGCACCTGCTCCTGAGACACCTGCTTTTTCAGGTACTGTAGCTTCAGGTGAAGACTGCAATAATCCTTTTTTGTAATTTTCAACTGCATCCTTTACAGTTCCGGTCTGTCCGGTAAAAACGTCAATACCAGCTGCTGAAAAAACCTGCATTGCCTTGGGTCCGCAATTCCCTGTCAAAAGGGCTTTAACCTCTTTTGAAACTACAAAATTTGCAGAGGAAATACCAGCACCGGTGTTCATGCCGATATTCTCGTTTTCAAATGCTTCAAAACTCATATCATCTGTTTCAATAATAATAAAATATGCAGATCTTCCGAAACGCGGATCAATCTGTGAATCAAGTTCTTTACCTGTTGCGCTTGCTGCTAATTTCATTTTAAATCTCCTTGAATTAAATACACTTTATCCAATGGTCTTAACCGATGCATATTCAGGCTCGTGCAGCGGAATGATAATATCTGCCATTTTTTTTATTTTAACCATGATATCATAGGCTTGATAAACATTTACATGGGTGCCGGGCGGTATTACTTCCATTTCCATGGCCTTGATTTCCTTTGGAGGATAAAAATTTTCCCTGATCACACAAAATCCCGTTATTACAGCCGTTCCCGAGAGTGTATCTATAAATAAACTCAACCCTCCGTCCGTATGAACCGGCGTATTCATACATCTTATTCCCGGCACTATTTCTTTATCCTCTTTGATGATTTTGATCTGGTTATTTTCTTCCACATCCTCAATATAGTCTTCAATGTATCTGAAATCCAAAGGGTGGGGGCTGTGAATTCTTTTTAATTCTTTTTCATGAACATAAATATCTGCATTAACACATTTGTAATCATTTTCACAATGATCGTTGTGAAGATGGGTATGGATTACAATGTCAATATTTTCAGGCTTTAAGCCCCACATTGCAAGACCCTGTTCAAAAGTATGGATTTTTCCGCCAATGGCTTTTTCCCTTGAATCCGAAATAATGGGCATCATCTCGCCTGTATCAACAAGAATATTTTTGTCTCCTCCCTCAAGGTACCAGCAGTAAATCGGTATGGTATATTCAACTCCACTGCCGTGCTGATAGGTCATCATACTTTTATCAAAAACCTTGGTACCCATAACAATGGGATGAATCTTAAATGTGTTCATATTGTTATCCCTTTTTTGTCACCATGGAATTTTTTTATCTTAAACTCCTGTAAAGTACCTTGAATTATTAGAGTTGGCTACGCGCCTGCTGCCCATTTCTATCAGAATATTTGATTTTCTGAGGCAGTCTGAGAGTCTCGAGATCTGCCTCATGGCCGTTAAAAAGTCATTTTTATTGATTTGTCTTCTTTTTTACAATTCACAGAGTTTTGCCATTTTGTCTGCTATTTTTGTAAAAGCCTTTGTCACCGCAGAATCGGTATATTTTTCCTGATAGGCTGTACCTGTGTCACCGCATTTTACAACATTGGGGTCAATTGGAATTTTACCAAGAAAATGCAGACCGGAAGCTGAAGCAGTTTTTTCTCCTCCGCCGGTTCCGAAAATATCAATGGTTTCACCGCATTTCGGACAGGTATAACCGCTCATATTTTCAACAAGGCCAAATACGTCCATTTTTACCGTTTTGCAGAAATCAATCGATTTTCTTACATCTGCAAGTGCAACTTCCTGGGGTGTGGTGACAATTATTGCTTTGGCATCATTGATCAACTGTGCAATTGTCAATGGTTCATCCCCTGTTCCCGGAGGTGAATCTATGAGCAGAAAATCTAATTCTCCCCAATCCACATCTCCGATGAACTGCCTGATGGCACTGTGCTTAAGCGGCCCTCTCCAGATTATTGCCTTGTTCCTGTCCTGCATGAGTGATTCCACTGAAACCGCACTTAAATTTTCTGAATAGGGTATGGGGGAAATTTTATGGTTCTGACTTGCGCCCAGCATACCTTTAAGTCCAAGCATTCTTGGAATATCAGGACCGTGTATATCAACATCCATTAATCCTACCTTGAAGCCTCTGCTTGCAAGGGCCATGGCAAGATTGGCGGATACACTTGTTTTTCCAACACCGCCTTTTCCGCTCATGATCAGAAATTTATTTTTAATTTTAGTAAGAGCTTTTTTCGCAAGCTCATCGGGATCAGGCTCCGGCATTTTGCCTGCAATATTTGTTGGTTTTTGAGAATTTTCCATATTAATCCTTATTTTTTTTCCTGTTTTTTACCAGTGTCCATCTGTATTTGCCTCATCGGCAAATGTTAGATTTCCATCTTTAAATGCCTGAACTGCTTCTTTCACAGTCCCTGTTACATTATTGGCAACTTTTACATTTGCAGCATTTAAAGTTTTAAAAGCATTGGGGCCGCAGAACCCGGTGAGCAGGGCTTCTGC
>WFQS01000124.1 GCA_015486915.1 Desulfobacteraceae bacterium | reverse complement strand
CCATTGGGATCAATATCGTTTTATCATTTTTTCTTATGCAGACTATGGGATATGAAGGGCTTGCATTATCGATTTCTCTTTCTGCAGCAATCAATTTTTTCCTTCTATTAAAGGCTGCTTTTTCATTTTCCGGCCATCTATTTCCTGTGAAGGATATAAGTATATCTGTCTGCAGATCTGTTTTTACGTCTTTTATAATGTACACGACGGTCTATTTTGCTTTATCTTTTGTTAAATTTGAAGATTATAGTAATAAAACCACAATTCTTTTTGCTGTTACCGGATGCGTTATCCTCGGTATAGGTGTCTATACAGGGGCCTGCGCTGCAATGAACAGTCCTGAATTTGCCTTGTTGAAAAATATTGTTTATAAAAAATAAATATTGGTAGATGTTGAAGATATTGTTGTTGACCTATTTAAAGTATATATTTACAATTATTTTTTTGCCATATCGTTTCATATCTCAGGTTTTTTTTGGCAAAAGGATTAAAAAAAATCGTTTGGGTTCTGGCTTGTCCAGGTTAGGATACTGCAGTGATATAAATGACAAATTTATTAAATAAAATAACTTCCGTTTTAGTCGTCCTAATTCTGTTAACACTGTTTTATTTCATAATATTCAGTAAAAGCGGTTTAAGGGACTGGTTGAATCTTCGGGGGGAAGAACAGGGAATTCTAACGGAAAACAGTGCTGTCAAAAAAGAGAACTCAGCCATTGCAGAAAGGATATTCAGGCTTAAACATGACCCTGAATATATCGAATATATAGCAAGGCATGAATTTGGTATGGCAGCCCCTGGTGAACTTATCTTCAGATTTAAAAAAAAATCTGAGAAAGGAAAAAAATAATTATGGAGCAAAGATATCATACACTTGAACTTGCACGCCTTTATGAAAATCAGGGCTATTATTCCATGGCTTATGAAAATTATTCATCTCTTCTTGCAAAGGATGAAAATAATGTGGAATTGTCAAAAGCTGTTCAGAAAATGAAATCCAAAATGGCAAACCCGGACAATGCTGAAAAAACAATTGAAAAACTCTGTGAAGAATGGATCAGTTTATTGATATTGAAAAAAAAACTTGCAATGTATGAAACTATACAGAAATCTTTCTGATCGCCTTGATTCTTTCCATCACAGGTGGATGCGAATAATTAAAAAACACATACAGCGGGTGAGGGAAAAGATTTGACAAATTGTGAACAGAAAGTTTTTTAAGGGCAATAATCATATCCTCTTTGTCATGAATTGTCTCTGCTGCAAATCTGTCAGCCTCATATTCATCCTTTCTTGACACTGCCTGCATTATCATGGAGATGAAAAAATCGATCGGGGAATAAAGCATTCCAAAAAAAATAAGTCCTGCATAGATCGATTTGTGATCCATGAAAAAAGCGTCAAAAAGCCCGTCACTGTGAATAAAAACAGAGATTAGAAAAAATATCAATCCCATCTGGAGTATTGCAAGAAAGATCCTTTTTAATATATGGTTTTTTTTAAAATGACCCATTTCATGAGCTAAAACAGCAACAAGTTCATCAGTTGTGTGTTCTTTTATCAATGTATCAAAAAGTACTATTCTCTTATTGTCACCGAAACCGGCAAAAAAGGCATTGGATTTTGTACTTCGCTTTGAACTGTCCATAACAAAAATATTTTTTAAAGGGAAATTTATTGATTTTGCATAGCTGACTATTGCCTGTCTTAACTCTCCTTCTTCAAGTGGGATAAATTTATTGAATAAAGGCATTATCCATGTGGGTACGATATATTGCACAATCAGTAAAAAAACTGTTACTGCAGCCCAGCACATCAGCCATGCCATATTACCGGCATATTCAAGAAATGAAAGTATTAAGAAGAGAAGCGCTCCTCCAATAACAGATGAAATCATGACAGTTTTAACAAGGTCTATGAAAAACAGTGCAGGTGTTATTTTATTGAATCCGAATTTCTGTTCAATAACAAAGGTTGAGTAGATATTGAAAGGCAGGGAAATAAGGCCTTTGAGTAAAAGAAGGAATCCTGAATATAACAGCCCCGATGTGACGGGCCCGAAATGCCATGATCTTACAATTGAATCAACAAAGGGAAAGCCCTTGAGAAACCAGAATAAAAGTATCAGCACAAAATTGAATGCCGATACTTTTAAATCAAATATGGTGCATTCTTTGAGATATTCCTGGGATTTTTTATATTTTTTTTCGTCATAAAAAGATTTAAACTCCCCGGGAACATAGTTATTTATATTCCCGAGATTTAAGAAATCTGTTAAAACATTTATGGAAAAATTTATAAAAAGAGTTAATAAGATGATCACACTGATGGCAAAAGCTGACAGGTGCATAGAATTTTACATTATTTATCGTTAATAGAATTTCTGAGTTTTCCTGAGCATTTAAAGGTTACAACCCTTCTTGAGGGCAGGGTCATTTCCTGATTGGTTGAGGGATTCCTGCCTTTTCTTGCCTTTTTCTCGTTGACGCAGAATTTTCCGAAACCGCTGATCATAACATCTTCACCATTTTCAAGGGTGTTTTTTATAATTTCAAGAAAGGTTTCCATGATATCATATGAAGTTGTTCTTGAAAATTTAAGTTTTTTCTGTATTTTTTCAGTAATCTCTGTTTTTGTTAATGCCATAAACACCTTCTCCAAAAATATAGTAATGTGTAAGTTAAACTGATTTAAATATTTATAAAAACACGTAAAAATACTTTAGTAATGGATTGTTTGTCAAGTAAATTGAGCATGGTTTTTTATTACTGCCATGAGGCCGGACTGTCGACTCTCAGACAGCTCCACAACAGAAAATGGTCCACCACAAAGTCATATTTTTTTTTTCATCAGTAATTTTTCCAAGAACTTTTTATAATCTATCCCCGCTTTTCTGAAGCCCTTTTGCCCGTATTTCATATTTGCCTCAATCACATAAAATTTATTTTCATGTTCAATTATATCCATACCAACATCATTCCATCCGCATCTATGGGCGGCATCTAATGCAGTATCAAGTGCTTTTTTGGGCAAATTATCAAAATCTATTTTACCTCCAAGTGATACGTTTGATCTGAATTCTCCCTGTTTGGCTATTCTGAAATAAGATAAAGCAATTTCTCTGCCGATTATTATAACTCTTATATCACGATCTACTGGAAGATATTCCTGTATATAGGCGGGCCATGGATTGATAAGATAATCTGAAAGATCCCTTTGATTTTTTATAAGAAAAACACCCCTGCCCATGGAGGAATTTCTTGGCTGCTTTGCAATGAACGGGAATTTAAAAAATTTTAGAATGGTTTTTTTCTGCCTTTTACCGTAAAATACTTTTGTATTGGGATGCGGTATGTTAAGCATTTTAAAGATAGCTGTCTGTTTTATTTTATCCTGGACAAATTTGT
>WFQS01000123.1 GCA_015486915.1 Desulfobacteraceae bacterium | reverse complement strand
TGATCGGATTAACAGGATCTGTCCTGCAGAATCCATGGGAATTAAGTTCTATTCCGAATTTATCCGCCATGATTTTATTATCTGCAGGATGGCCAAGGCCTACTGACAGCACCACAAGATCGAAATCCTCTTCCTTAACCCCGTCATTAAAAGTGGCATA
Source organism: Desulfobacteraceae bacterium (assembly GCA_015486915.1). The sequence goes on along the minus strand of WFQS01000123.1, from coordinate 3,562 downwards.
TTTTATTGTTACATTTTCTGTTTCAGGTATCTCTCTGCCTATTGACACGTAGCTTCTTATGAACCTGACACCGGGAAGTTCTGCAGCTCTCTCAAAATAGGGCTCAAAATCCTTGCCGTAGGATCGGATATCATTGTGAAATACCGTGCACTCCACATCATCGTAATGGTCTTTTGTTAAAAGCACCTGTTTCTGGGTGTATGTGCAGCATACCGCTGAGCAATAACTGTTCTCACCCTCTTTAACACTTCTTGAACCCACGCATTGAATCCATGCTATTTTTTTGGGATGTTTAAGGTCAGATCCCCGCAGGATCTCTCCTTCATATGGCCCTGTGGCACATAGCAGCCTTTCATAGTCCATACTGGTTACAACATTTTTAAATTTCCCATACCCGTAGTTATTTTTCAATGCTGGATTAAAAACTTCGTAACCGGATGCAAGAACAATGGCGCCCACGTTTATTTCTATTTTTTCAGGCTGCTGCTGAAAATCTATGGCACCATTTTCACAAACCGATTCGCAGATGCGGCATTTTTTTTCTTTAAGGAAGATACAGTTCTCATCTATGTATGTGATTAAAGGCACTGCCTGGGAAAAATAAATATGAACCGCTTTTTCCTTTGATATTTCCTGGTTGAAGGGATCAGGAATTGAAACAGGGCAGTACTCCGCACATGTGGCGCAGCCTGTGCATTTGTCTTCTATGATATACCTTGGCTTTTTAACAAGATTTACATTAAAATCCCCGGTTTCACCTTGAACACTGCTCACTTCAGTATAGGTTAAAATCTCAATATTCGGATGCCGGCCGACCTCGACCAGTTTAGGTGAAAGTATTCACATCGAGCACTCATTGGTGGGAAAGGTCTTGTCAAGCTGGGCCATATGGCCGCCAATGGCAGGTGATTTCTCAACAAGGTAAACTTTGAAACCGGAAGCAGCAAGGTCAAGGGATGCCTGAATTCCGCTGATTCCTCCACCTGCAACCATCACGTCTCCAAAGTTATTCTCTTTAAAACCTCTACAAAGCTGGTCAATATTGTCTTTTAATTCCTTTTCCACTTTTTTTGTCCTTTTTTCTGCTTTCCAAAGGGTTTTCAGCAGTTATATTACATCATTGATAATTTCTGCAATGTCCTTTACTTTAATTATTTCATCATACTCAAGGTTGAGACGGCTTTCCTCAAAATTTGTAATGCAGTATGGGCAGCAGGTTGCAAGTATTTCAGCTCCTGTATCTTTTGCCTGTTCCAGCCTTAAATCTGAAAATCTTTCTTCCTTTGGCGTGTCCATCCAGATCCTACCTCCACCGCCGCCGCAGCAGAGACTGTTTTCCCGAAAATCGGTCATTTCAGCAAGTTCAAGGCCGGGAATATTTTTTAAAACATCCCTTGGCTCATCAAAAACATCATTGTGCCGTCCAAGATAACATGGATCATGGTAAGTTACTTTTTTATTGAATTTACCTGTGATCTCAAGTTTTCCTGTTTTTATCAGCTCAAACAGATACTGGGAAAAATGAACGATTTCAAAATTCACCATAAATTCAGGATATTCATTTTTAAAAGTATGATAACAATGTGGAGAGGAAACAATTATTTTTTTAACACCGTTGTCAATAAAGGTCTTTATGTTTTCCTTTGCAAGAGTTTTAAACACCTCTTCACTTCCGGTTTTCCTGATGCTCTCCCCGCAGCAGTTTTCCTTTTCTCCCAATATTCCAAAATTTATCCCTGCTTTATTGAGGATATTCACCGTTGCAGCAGCCACTTTTTTCATTCTCGGGTCATAGGAAAAATAGCAGCCCACAAAATATAAAATATCCATATCCCCGGTAAAATTTTTCACAGGCAGATCCTTTGCCCAGTCTCTCCTGTTTTTACGTTCTCCCTGGATTGGATTGCCTTCGGAAATCAGACTTGCCCTTGCTGTCCGGGCCGAACGCACGGATGCCGGAAAAATTTCATATTCCGTTGCAACTCTTCTTAAGGAAACGCCAAGCTCTATCTGTTTCACTCCCCTGGGGCAATTAAGGGTGCAGTTTCCGCAGCTGGTACAGCGCCATATATCTTCGCCTTCTATCTCTGTTAAGCCAAAGGACGCTTCACGGATTATTTTTCGCATGCTGAAGGGCCTTACCCTGTTCCACGGGCAGACCGTATCACATCTTCCGCATTGATAGCATAATTTAAAGACTTCTCCACCAGCATCTTTGATCTCGTCAATTACCTCTTTGAAGGGGGCTACAGTCTCCACGGTTTTTCATTTGTCCTTAATTTTCAGCCTTGATTTTCAGGCATTTTTTGAAGTTGACATTCTGGCAATGGTATCCATTATTTTCTGCAGGCCATATTTGTCCGCCAGGGATTCCAGTCCGGTATTCAGGTCCTCTATTGTTTCCTGCTCTTCTGTTTCCTCTTCCCTTTCTTCATAGGTCAAGGCATCGGTAATGCACCATTTTACACACATGGGTTCATCAAGGGGAGGATCGCTTTCACACATATCACATTTAAGGGGAAGACCTGAATCAGGTTCCTTGAAAATATCCCTTGAAGGACAGGATGCCCTGCAAAAGGTGCATTCGTCATATTCCTTGCCGTCGATGATGTATTTGTCCCTGCCTGCACATTCAGCAGGGGTATATTCACCGGCATAAACCGGAACATATACATCCCTTAAAGGATCACGGATCACGCGGATACGCGATCTTGCGGGGTTATTGCTGCTGTATTTCGGGGTCGCGTGAAAGGCTGAGCAGATCATCTCACATGCCCGGCAGCCGTTGCATTTGTCAGCGTCAATGTTTATTGTTTTAATTATTTTTTTCTCTTTTGCACCCATCAGGATTCACCCCTTTCGTTCTTTAATATGCCCCGCTTAAGAAAATCTTCCGCCACATATTCAAGACCCAGCTCTTTTAACGACTCCTCTGTGGGAATTCCGTCTTCATTCCATCCTTTGAGTTGATAATATGCATCAAGAAGTTTCTCTTCAAGTTCCGGGAACCTCTTCTTCCAGTGATCTTCAGGAGGCCTTTCATCTTTTCTTCTCATTCCCCTTCTTATATTTATTGCCCGAACAAGGGTTCTGTATCTTTTGGCGGCAAGGGTAAGTTTCTCCTCGTCCATGTCTATACCGGCACCTGAAGATATAAATTTGGGATAATTGTGAATATGATAGGGAGGCTTTAATGGAAATGATGACAGCCCGGCACACATGCCGAGTGCATCGTCGATATAGTGCATTCTCTCCTGCCAGTCAACAATATCACAGCACATGTCAACGGTGGGATAATAGGGTATGGAGTTTTCTCCGCGCAGCTCCCAGTCTATGAAATACTTCTTAAACCTGTCGTCGGGAACCTGTATCCAATCTTCACAAAATTTTTCTCTATGTTCTCTTTTCGGGAAAGGCGCCTGGGGAAACTGGCCTTCAATCTGTGTGATATTTATCTTTGCGCCGGTGCAGTACATGAGAAAATAGATGGGATTCAACATGGAGAGTTTAAGGGGAAGCTGCTCCTGTTTTTTAATATTATTGTGGGCATATTCTTCTGCAC